>JBAJNM010000001.1 GCA_036881865.1 Parvularculales bacterium
CAAGTCGGCCCTCACCATGGCAGCCGTGAAATCCCGAGCGACAAGGGAGCCTACGAAATTGCCCCTGATGACGTTGTTTTCAATCTGCTGGAGATTATCCGGCGTCATTGTCTCGGCGGTGACTGTGCCGGGAATAACATCATCCGCCCGGATGCCTTCTTCTGTGATCTCCAGATAGCGCGTATTGGGTGTCCACAGAGACGTCACTGTCCGGCGCGCAACACCGGGCAGGAAAAACAGGTCGTCCGTCAGATCTTTATAGACCGAAAAAAACTCTCTGTTCCAGATACTGCCATGGCGGTTTTTGAGCACCACGATAACGCGGTTGGAGCCAAACAGCGTGTCACGGTATTCCTGAAAGGTCTGGATATATTCATGGCCGGCCGGCAGTTGTTTTTCAAACCCTGCATCCAGCTTCAAACTCGTCGCATAATAGCCACTGACCAGCGTAAACAGGGCTAATCCGGCAAGGATTAGAATCCGGTTCCCGAAAACAATCTTCTCGAATTTCTTTATCATGGCGAATCTGTCTCCCCGTACCGCCTCATTGACCCAAAGACAACCTTATCAAATCTTTCTTATTAAATCTTTGGTAATTATATACTTTAGTGGATGGAATTTACAAATATCCGCAGTATTCCGCCGGTTTTCGCCTGTAGAAAATTTTGAAACAATCACTTCGTTTTAATGGCGGAAAACTGCGCTAAAATGACGGTTCTTGGCTACTTAAAATGTCAGTTCTTGGCTACTAAAGAATATAATCACCAAATCTTTTTATCATGTCTTTTTATCATGGCGATCTCATGGCGAGTTCGCCTCCCCGTACCACCTCATTGATCCAAAGACGGCCTTATCAAATCTTTCTTATTAAATCTTTTTATCATGGCGAGTTCGCCTCCCCGTACCGCCTCATGGAACCCGTATTTTTCTCGTTATTTACGCACTACCGACCACACACTCAACCCCTTTTCATAGCATCTTTTTGCTATCTTGTAACCCACCTTATAGCTGTCTTAGGCATATAGCGGATTTGCGGGGCTAATCAACCTCCGATTATCCTGATCTTTCCCTCTCTACAGCCTGCCGCCAAGGCCTTAACAAGACATCAGGTGCCCCTTATAACATCACTTTTGCGTGCTATATTTACTTTTTGGTGAAAACTCGCCCTATAGGTATTATTATGCAAGCATCCTACACGAGATGAGGTAAACCCATGACCGATGTTCGACAGATAACCAAAGATGATGCCTATGACGCCGTGGCGCCGGATGATTTCGCCGCAATGATTGAAGTAGACCGCTATGCGGCGCGATCTACGGCTTTTGACAAAATTATATCGGCTACCCATGACCATTTTTGGGATCCTCTGGATGCTAAGTATATTGACTACACCACACCCTTTGACATGGACAATGAAACCATCATCCCTGAGGACATGATCATGGAAATGCGGCTAGGCTGTGTGAAACAACTCAGTGAAAAAAATCGCATTCGGTTAGGTAATGAAGTGGCCCGTTGGACTCTGTCTTCCATTTTGCATGGCGAGCAAGGGGCCCTGTCGCTGTCTGCCAGCCTGTGTCATGTTTTGCGTGACCCGGGCGCTCAAGAATATGCCGCCAATCAAGCCCGTGAGGAAGCCCGCCATGTGACTGGTTTTGCACGTTACATTGAGGCCCGGTGGGGCAAACCTTTGCCTATTGGCACCACCTTAGGGGGTTTACTTACGGACATTGTCAATAGTCCGGAGGTGTATAAAAAAATTGTCGGCATGCAAATGCTGGTTGAAGGGCTGGCTATGGGAGCCTTTGCTAGTTTGTACACCATCTCCAAAGACCCATTACTGGTGAAACTAACCCAATTGGTGATGACCGATGAGGCTTTTCATCACAAATTTGGCAAAATCTGGGCTGACCGCACCATCCCCAAACTCAATGAAGAAGAGCGCAACATTATTGAAGACTGGGCGGCGAAATGTTTCCAGACCCTTATGTTTAATCTGGTTAATCCGGAACAAAAGAAAATTATTTACGGTCAATTTGGTCTGGACTGGCAAGACGTCATGAGCGAAATGTTGGAAGCGGTCACCATGGACGAAAGACGCGAGCAGATGCAGAGGGAAACAAATATCTTCCGTGTTCTTGTGAAGACTCTTTTGAAGGCCGGCATCATCACAGAGCGCACCCGCTCATTTTATGCCACTTATGTGGATATGGACGAACTCAAGAGTGAGGGTGACCACATGATCGGTGATGATATTGCCGAAGAAGGCATCGCCTATCTCAAAACCATCAATTTTGGTGTTGAGGAAAGCACTTTTAAAAACCTCACCGCCGCCGAATAATAGTGGTTAGTTAAGAGATATTGACCCGCTTTAATTGCCGGATTTGACATCCGGCAAGGGGCGAGTCTCGCCGATACTCATAAGCCACACATCTTCAGGTTCATAGCCTCTATCGAGACCGGCTTTGCGAAATCGAACAGGAGGCTCAAAAGGCGGCTCAAGAGTGAGTGTCACCGTGCCCCAATGCATACCCACTAATGTACGTGCGCCTATATCCAGACCAATCTGGACCGCCTCCTCCGGCGTTGCATGAGAAGAACGCATAATTGTGCGGGGTTCATATGCACCTATACCCAAAAGAGCCATATCAAATGGCCCCAACCGCTCACCAATCTCGCTGAACACTGGGCCATAGCCGGAATCTCCCCCAAAGAAAAGTCGCCGCCCACCAGCCTCAAACACAAATCCCGCCCACAGCGTCGTATTGCGCTTGTACCCAATACGCCTAGACCAATGAACAACCGGGGTTGCGGTAACCGACAGACCGTAAAATGCCCCTGTGTGATACCAATCCATTTCTGTAATTTTAGAAAATCCACGTTGAGCAAAAAAATTCCCAAGGCCCAGAGGGGTTAGCACTTGTGTGTGCGCTTTGTTTGGCAAGCGCCCTAAAGTGCGATCGTCCAAATGGTCATAATGATTATGAGAGATAACGAGTATATCAATCTGGGGCAGAGCGCGAATGGCAATGCCGCTTGGCGCAAAACGGCGCGGCCCCATGACCGATGGCCCCGCCCGGGAGGTTAGATAAGGATCCGTTAAAATAGTCTGCCCCCCAAGTCTCAGCAAAAAACTAGCATGCCCCAGCCACGTAATAAAATCTCCCTCCCCCGCCATGGCTTTCTCTAAAACAGTATGAGCGTGGGTGCGGGGCACAATATGATGAGCCGGAATATCATCGGCGCGAACTTTGACGCGCATCGCCCGACGCATAAACGACAACATCCGGCCCATCCCTACCCGTGGACGAACAGGACTACCTAACGGATTACGAAATGTGCCATCAGGTAAATGATGCCAGGGCAGGTTGTGGGAAGGAGAGGCAGAAGAAGAGGAAAGGGAACCCAGATCGTCCATCTTAGTTCTCAGTGCTTTGGCGTTTAGCGCTTTGCAGAATCTTCGCCACATCCATATGACGCGCTTGTTCAGCAAGCCTCAACGCCGTACGACCAGTAACATCGGTAACATTAGGGTTTGCTCCCCCCACCAATAAGGCCTCCACAGCCGCCCCATGGCCATTACGCACCGCTAACAGAAGAGCATGCTCACTTTGATACCCCCGCTTGTCAGGGTCAGCCCCCGCCTCCAACAATAGCGTGATAATATCATCATGGCCCCCAAGAGCCGCCATGGTCAGCGCCGTACGCTTATCACGGGAAGAACTGTCTACACGCCCCTCCTTATCAAGTATAAACTTAACAATATCCGTATGGCCGAGTTCCGCCGCTACAATCAAAGCCGTAATCCGGTCGTGCCCTCTGGCATTCACGGAAACCCCCCGCACCACTTGTTCCTCATAGGCTTCAAGATCTCCCGACCGCACCGCTTCAATATAAGGCCGGTCAGAAAGGATAGGCTTACTTTGCCCATAGGCCGGAAGGGGGGACCAAGTTACCGCCCACGTCAACGGTAAAGACAAAAGACCCACGACCCAAAGACCCATTCCGGGACCTCTGATGGGCCTCATTATGTTGAGAGATACCATTTTGGCCTCACGTGGTACTCGCCCCGTTGAGTATTTCTTACAAACCACCATAATGCTGATAAAAATGCAAACATCCTCATCCATACGATTGCAATTCTAGCCCTTGCCGCCCTTGCAACATTTACTATTACGTGCCGCCTTACGCTTCTTCCTTCATCCTCAACCGCTAATTATGTCTTGAATTTAGACATCCAGATTTTGGACAGACAGCGCATTCTCGCTAATGAAATCCCGGCGCGGCTCTACAGCATCGCCCATAAGTTTACTAAATAGATTGCTCGCCTCATCGGATTGCTTAACCTGAACCTTCAACAAGGTGCGTCCTTGCGGGTCCATAGTTGTTTCCCACAATTGCTCAGCGTTCATCTCCCCCAGCCCTTTATATCGCTGTATGCTTAAACCGTGCCGCCCAGCCCCCAACACAGACCTCAGTAAATCACCTGGTGCTCGTACCATGTCTGTTTTCTCACCGCGATGCAAAGAAAGAGAATTCATATACATCTTTTGCAAATCAGCGGCAAAACTATCCATACGCCTAGCATCAGAAGAAGAAATAAGCGGGCCATCCAGAACCACCTCTTCTTCAACACCCCGCACCGTACGCGTAAAACGAATGCCCCCATCCTCAAGGGGTGCGCCCTGCCAACCGCGTTCCATTTCGTCAGCCAGCAAATCAAGACGAGCCGCAACATACTTTGCAGCCTCGGTCGCCTGTGACACATCCGACAACACGCCAGGATTAAGAATACCCGCTATAGCGGCCTGTTCAATGACAAACCGTGGATAGCGGTCAGGTAGTGCATTAAAACTCCGCTCCACCACACGGGCTTGTTGTACCAGTGCTCGCAAATCTCCACCCGAAATCTGTTCGCCATCACTTGTGGCTAACACCATGCCCTCAAGACCGCTATCAATCAGATAATCCTCAAAATCTGTTTCGTCCTTGATATATTGTTCAGAAGAACCACGCTTCACCTTGTAAAGTGGTGGTTGGGCAATGTACAGATAACCGCGATCAATAATCTCATTCATCTGCCGATAGAAAAACGTAAGCAACAACGTGCGTATATGAGCTCCATCCACATCGGCATCCGTCATGATGATGATTTTATGATAGCGAAGTTTTTCAATATCAAACTCTTCAGAGCCGATACCGGCCCCTAAGGCTGTAATGAGAGTGCCCACCTGGTCTGAAGAAATCATCTTGTCAAAACGGGCACGCTCTACGTTGAGGATTTTACCTCTTAGTGGTAAGACAGCCTGATTGTAGCGATTACGCCCTTGTTTGGCAGAACCACCAGCAGAATCGCCCTCTACTATAAATAATTCCGCCAGCGACGGATCCCGTTCCTGACAATCGGCTAACTTACCCGGTAATCCAGATATCTCCAGAGCGCCCTTGCGTCGTGTCAACTCACGCGCCTTGCGAGCAGCTTCACGGGCGGTGGCTGCTTCGACCACCTTACCCACAATTTTTTTGCTCTCTCCCGGATGTTGCTCAAACCATGCGCCCAAGTGATCATTAACGACACCCTCAACTACAGGACGCACCTCGGAAGATACCAACTTGTCTTTTGTCTGACTTGAAAAGCGCGGATCAGGCACTTTAACCGACAAGACACATGTCAACCCTTCCCGTGTATCATCACCGGTGAGTGTTACTTTTTCACGGCGCGTTAAGCCCGATGAAGTAGCATAGCCGTTGACTGTACGGGTTAACGCACCCCGCAACCCCGCCATGTGAGTGCCACCGTCCCTTTGAGGAATGTTGTTGGTAAAACACAAAACATTTTCATGATAGCTATCGTTCCACCACAATGCCACTTCCACAACAGCACCATCCCGTTCATCTCTGATAAGAATGGGGTCTTTTATCAGAGCATTACGGGCATTATCTAAAAATCGCACATATGCTTCCAAACCGCCTTCGTAGTGCATATCTTCCCAATTGGGTTTAGCGCCCCGCGCGTCGGTCAAAATAATATGGATACCAGAGTTCAAGAAGGCTAACTCACGCAACCGGTGTGCCAATGTCTGATACTCAAAATCCGTAACGGTAAAAATCTCTTCTGAGGGATGAAACACGACCTGTGTGCCTGTAATGGGCTTGCCGGTCTTTTCATCTATGGGCGCTTTGCCCACCACCCGTAACGGCTCTTCCACATCACCACTGATGAACGCCACCTCATGTTCATCTCCATTGCGCCAGATGATTAGCCTCAACCAATCAGACAACGCGTTCACCACAGAAACGCCAACCCCGTGAAGGCCGCCCGAAACCTTATAAGAATTCTGGTCAAACTTACCACCGGCATGGAGTTGGGTCATGATGACCTCAGCTGCAGACCTACCCTCTTCGGCATGAATATCTGTCGGAATACCCCGACCATTATCCATAACCATAACAGAGCCATCGGGGTTTAAGGTTACGTCTATGCGATCGCAATGTCCGGCGAGAGCTTCGTCAATGGCATTGTCTACCACCTCATAGACCATGTGATGCAAACCGGATCCATCATCTGTATCACCAATATACATGCCAGGCCGTTTGCGTACGGCATCCAGCCCCTTGAGCACCTTAATAGACTCCGCTCCATAGTGATCATTGACAGGAGAAATATGTGGTTCGTGACCTACATCCGACATAATGTTATCGTACACCATCCGGCTGAAAAATACGCCCTTCATCAACAGTAAAAATGTCCGCTTTTTTCCCAGAAGAACTAGCTCCATGAGACTCGGATTCAAGAGAACCAAACAAACTCCGGTCGCATCCGGTAATCCAGACCTGCCCACCAAGGGCGGTCGCCGCCTGAAATAATGCCGTCCGGCGCTGCTCATCCAGATGGGCTGCCACTTCATCCAACAGCACCAGAGGTGCCACCCCCCCAGCCGCCAACAAGCGGGCATGAGCTAAAACCAAACTTATAACCAGCGCTTTTTGCTCTCCGGTAGAGCACGAACTAGCAGATATATCACGAGATGTCCCGCCCCCAGTCTTGTAAAACACCAGAAGGTCTGAGCGATGAGGTCCCTCCAAAGTTCGGCCTGCCCGAGCATCTCGCTCGCGTTGGTCATGTAAGCGGGTCCGTAAAATCTCTTCTTCTTTCTCAAGAGAACTTATTTCACTTATGGCTATACCGGAAATTCCCTCCTCAAGCACCAAGCGCATTGCCGGAAAGAACGACGCCTCTGATGACCCCTGAAGCTCTGGTGTCACTAACAAATCTTGCAACTGCCCCACACAGGCCCGGCGTCCCCGCGCCAACGCAACACCACATTCGGCCATAGTATTTTCTGCCGCATCGAGCCACCGGCGATCGCCGCCCTCTTTTAATAGCCGGTTGCGAGTCGCCATAGCACGTTCATAATCCCGCACTCTACCCCCGTGGTGGGGGTCAAGCCCCAACACAATGCGATCCAAAAACCGCCGTCGGGCAGAAGCCGACTCGGTAAACAAACGATCAAGTGCCGGCGTCAGCCATGCTATTCGAACAAACTCACCTAACACGCTAGACCCCGAAACAAGTTCATGATTGACACGACATACTCGCCCCCTTGGAACTGTATCAGGCGTAGCCAGTATCTGACCGGTGCCTATTTCAACCAAATCTCCAGGTGCTACTAGCACAGAAGCCGCTACCCCCCAGCCCCCTGTGCCATCCTGCCGCCCTAACTGGCTAAACGATGCCCCCCGTAACCCTCTCCCGGGAGCTAATAGCGAAATAGCCTCAAGTACGTTTGTCTTTCCGGCCCCATTCGCGCCCACCAATACAACTATATCAGCATCTGTTTCAAGAACGACGTTTTGGTAGCATCTGAAATCTGTCAAAGTGAGTCGGTGAAGAGCAAGAGGGTAGGCCATCCCCCCAACAGAGGCTACCGGGAGAGACGTATGGTCAGGCTGGAGAGAACTCACAAGAAAAAATTTAGAGGCTTGGCACACATCTTATCTACAGCGAGCCCACCTCACGACGCCCAGAACATAGCAACTGTTATACGCGCATTGGCATGAGGACATACAACACCGTATCATCTTCACTATCACGTATAATGGTAGGTGATCCGCTATCTGCCAACTCAAAACAAGCCATATCACCTTGAAACTGGCCAGTAATATCCATCAAATATCCGGCGTTAAAACCAATCTCCAAAGGACCTCCCTCGTAAGCGACCCCCAACTCTTCTATAGCGCTACCACTTTCAGGGCTGGAAGCACTCAACGTCAAATGACCCTGTTCCATTGACAATTTCACAGAACGCGACTTCTCCGAGAGAATAATAGCTACCCGATCCACCGTATCAGAAAACACCGCAGCCGATACCGACATAGATTTATCATTCCCTTCAGGAATAACCCGCTCATAGTCAGGAAACTTTCCATCAATAAGTTTGGACGTCAACACAACATCATCAAACTCAAACCGTATCCGTGTATTAGATAAGCTTATGGACACCTCTGCCGTAATACCCTCCATCATTTTTTGGAGTTCCATCGCCGTCTTGCGAGGCAAAATAACTCCTGGCATATCAGCCGCTCCCTCGGGTAAAGGCAAATCCACCCGCGCAAGGCGATGCCCATCTGTGGCTACCGCCCGCAACACCGGCCCAACTTTACCCTCCGTACTGTGCAAATAAACACCGTTTAGATAGTAGCGGGTCTCATCGGTAGAAATAGCCGTACGGGTTTTTTGAATAAGACGAGACAAACTCGTAGCTGGCAACACAAAACTACAGGGTAGAGTATTATCAGCAGCTGCGGGGAAATCATCCTTAGGCAAACTCTGCAGCATAAAGCGCGAGCGACCAGCCACCAGATCAATCCGGCCTTCCTTATTATTATAGTTTAGCTCAACTTGCGCCCCTTCAGGCAATTTTCGCACAACATCATAAAAAATATGTGCCGGAACCGTTGCTACCCCCTCTGTTGCCATGTCAACGACAAGAGATTCCATAATCTCTATATCCAAATCCGTCGCCGTTATGGACAACCGTCCGTCTTTTGCCAACAGCAACATATGCGACAATATTGGAATTGTATTCCGCCGCTCAACAATACCTTGTACGCGGCCAAGAGATTTAAGTAAAGTACCTCGCTCAACTGTTATTTTCATAACTCATCCCGTTTACAACTTATCTTCTACACTTTTTTGCGCTCACGCTTTTCTTGTGAACCTGTTCACCTTCAATCGTCTGCAGAATACAGCAAACACTCCAAAAAAACTATAGCAGACGAACTCCCTTATCTTACAGGAAACCTCGGCTTTTCAGGTTTTATTTTTGACCTATTTGTAGGTCCGGTTTGAAGAGTTAGTTTTCGCCTAACCTTCCAGAAGCCGCATCAAGCGCTTTATGTCTTCACCGATGGATTGGTCATTGTTACGTAATTCATCTACCTTGCGGACTGCGTGAATAACGGTGGTATGGTCTCTCCCGCCGAACTTACGGCCAATCTCAGGTAAAGAAGTCGATGTTAAGTGCTTAGAGAGATACATAGCGACCTGACGAGGTCGTACAATGGGGCGAGAGCGACGGGCAGACAGCATGTCTGCCATGCGAATGTTGTAATATTCTGCCACCTGACGCTGAATACTGTCTATAGTAATAATTTGATTGTTCGCACGGAGTAGGTCGCGCAAAATTTCCTGACTTGTTTCAACATCTACGGGCCGTTTCTTAAAATCGGCATAGGCCAAGACCCGCCTGAGTGCTCCCTCCAGCTCGCGCACATTAGAAGAGATGCGCTGCGCCAAGAACTCCAAAACCTCCGGTGGTATATGAATAGTTTCCTTCTCTGCACGACTTTGCAGAATGCTCAATCGTAATTCATAATCAGTCGGGTGAATATCCGCTACCAGCCCCCAGCCAAGACGAGAGCGAATACGCTCCTCAACACCATCCAAATCTGAGGGAGAGCGGTCTGCTGACACAATAATCTGATGGTTATGCTCAACCAACGCATTGAAGGTGTGAAAAAATTCCTCCTGAGTTGAATTTTTACCGGCGATAAACTGTATGTCGTCCACCATTAGTACATCCACCTCCCGAAATTGCCTCTTGAACGCCATGGTGTCTTTGTATCTCAAAGCGCGGATAAACTGATACATGAACTTTTCCGCCGACAAATACACTACCTTGCGCTCCGGATGGCGGCGGCGAATTTCCCACGCAATAGCATGCATCAGATGAGTCTTGCCTAACCCCACACCACCATAAAGAAATAAAGGATTAAACGTAACATTTGTTGCATCCGCCACACGCTGGGCGGCGGCATGAGCCAGTTCATTGGATTTACCCACCATGAAACTCTCAAACGTTAACAACGGATCAAGAGGGGCGCCGATCTGATTTAAGACAGACCGGGAGGCCTCCTGTCCATACACCACACTTTGGGTTAGCTGGCCCGAAGTTGGTAGAGTTAGGTCACTACCCTGCCATTTCCGCTCTTGATTACCATCATAAGCTCCCCGACTTGAACCTATGTCTGCTGAGGTTAACACCACATCAACCGCCGTAATATTGGTATTTTCCTCCACCCAGTGGTTGAGCAAATTGTCGCTATGGTGGGCAACAATCCAATTACGCACAAAGCGGGATGGGGCCGTTAAAACAATGCGCTCACACTTTTCCTGACTCTGGTGTTGTGCCATTTCCGGTGCCAACGCCACCTTACCAAACCAACTGGTAAAGGCCGCCTCTCCCATCAAAGTGCGAAGCTTAATTCTAACATTTTGCCAATTTCGAAATATATCCGGCGCTACAGAATTACCGTCATTGCTTGTTTCAGTGTTTGTTGCGCTGTGCGGTGTGCGACTTGCATCACGATTATCATTCCCCTGCATGTTATCCCATCCCAACTCTAAACTGCATCACCCGAACCATGGTCTCCGTCTCTTCTTCCCGCCACCCTTCCCACCGTATTGGAAGAGATTATTTAATACACGTTATTTTTGCCTGTCGCTATATTTTTTTATCTTCACCATATTTTTATTTCTCATTAGGAACACTGCAACCATTACAAACACTTAATCCCACGATTCCCTTGCAACTCTCCCATACACCTTCAAACAACCCCCATTAGAAAGCATCATAACCCCTGAACAGTGAGACCCCTATAGCTCCTACCATTGCCCCTTTACCTATGGGTTGTCCAAACTTTATTACAGTCAGTTTCGTTATTTTATTGTTGGCGCCATGGCAATCCTGCAACTTTCCATCCATTAACAGTTGAGCGATGATGATGCGCATCTGCATCTCCCTCAAATCCTCCTGTTATATTGAAACACTGCCCATAGCCCTCTTGGCTTAGCGCTATGGTAGCAGATCGTGAACGTGCTCCTGAGCGGCAGATAAACAATATAGGGTCATCCGCCTCGTGACCTTGCTCCTCTAGATGTACCACGAGAGAGGATGAAAAATCTGCGTTGACGGCCATAGCGGGGAATTGCTGCCACTCCAAAAAAATGGCTGATTTACTCAAAATACCAAGATCTGGAACTCCCACAAAAGACCATTCTGGCGCGGTGCGCACATCTACCAGAACCGCTTGGGGTATTTCTTCCAACATCTGCCAAGCTTGAGGAGGAGATATATCTCCAGCATATTGTTTTTCCTCTAATGCCATCTCAACTCTCCTCAAATTATTTTGTTTGTCGGTTTCAATGCCTACGCTTATGACATCCGTTTTTTTACAAAACATGTCTTACAAAATTTCTTATGCAACTCTTAGGCATTACATATTTTGCTGTATGTATATAGCAGTGCGCAATCCAAGACGGATGTCAAACAGACACTCTGTTATCTTTGGGGGTAGCAGGAATAACCAACAGTAAAATCGGAAGATTCAGAAGCTATATAACCGTAGTCAAAATAACAAGGAACAGAATAGCGAAGCCCGCAAAGTCACACAATAATAAAGGTATGGCCGATGAAATAAAATAAATGTGATACATCATCAGTTGTATTATGGGCACACCAAACTCCCAAGGCGAACTTAATCTCCTTGTGGAAGATAACTAAGGGAACTTTATTTGTTCATTTACGAAAAACCCTGCTCAGTGCCTCATGATACCAGTATTACAAAGCCTCACAAGCGACCGCATGAACACTAGACTTATCGCATCGCTTGAACCCGACGTGACAAGCGGGACACTTTCCGAGAGGCCGCATTACAATGAATAACACCCTGTTGAGCCGTGCGCATAATGCGTGACTCCGCTGTTTTAAGGGCATCAAGCGCTTGTGCTTTGTCGCCACTGACAACGGCCTCTTCAACATGCCGGATAGAACGACGCATTTGCCCTAGGCGAACACGGTTGACAGCCGTTCGCCGTGCAATTTTGCGATTCATATTTTTTGCCGATTTGGTGTTAGCCATTAAAGTCACCATAAGCATCAAGAAAACAAGATAGGCCTTATACCCTGACCACCTAGACTCGTCAATATAGGCAAGAGATAACGAGGAAAAGGGCTATCAAGGCGCAGGGATAAGGCTGAAATTAATCACCGTCTCCTTGCCCTGTGCCTCTCCGTCTAAGGCGCTAAACTTAATTGCAAGTTGTTCTCCACCACGCCGAAAGACCATCTCTTTCACGCCAACCCCTTCCAGTTGCCAGCCCAGATTAACAAGTGTCTCCTCATAAAACTCCTGCACCGCCTCAACGCGCACCGTCCCCCGAGCTTCAGCCTGAACAATTCGACCCTCAGGTACATCAAAAACCAGATTCTCCTCGGTCACCTCCTGCAACCCCGCCATGAGGGGAACATCCTCCACCCCACTCAAAAAACCATCGCCCCCGGCAGTAAACCTCCCAGAAGCCATCTCCCCAAAGGCAACCCCCCCCCCCCCAATACCCCCACAGAGTCCCAACAGGGCAACAGAAAAAACTCTCGGAATAAACCTGATCATTTTCGCCTTATCATATTACCTCTGACAGATAGAACAATAGAATGTAGAGCGGCTGTTTTGCACAATACGCTTTATGCGTCCGGCGCAGTTTGGTGTCAGACAGGTAGCACCGCTACGACCATATACCGAAAAGCCATGTTGAAACCAACCCGCTGTGCCATCAGGGTGCTCATAATCCTTCAAACTGGAGCCTCCCGCCGTGATGGCTTCGCCCAGAATCGCCTGAATAGCTGCCGCTAAACGGTGGGCGCGTACGGAGGGCTTGCTACCACGCCCCATTAAAGACCCTGCCTGCCGATGGGGTGAGAGCCGCGCCCGAAACAGAGATTCACATGCATAAATGTTGCCAAGGCCTGCAATAAGACGCTGATCTAAGAGAGCCGCCTTCAAACTAAGCCGCCGCCCTGCCATAACGCTAGCCAAACTCTCGCCTGAAAATTGTTTGGAGAACGGCTCCATACCCAACCGCGCCAGATGACGATTGCCACTCTTATCCTTGTCAGAAAACAAATCCATAAACCCGAATCGTCGCGGATCTGTGTAAATGAGTTGCGTTCCATCATTGAATACAATAAGGCCATGGTCGTGAGGTCCCGCCGTGTCATTTAGACTGCCCATTCCATCTGTATCAAGGACAAAATATCCCGGTCGCACTACCCCTACATCAGGTGTGTGAATACTAAACCGGCCAGACATGCCAAAATGCACAAGCCATATCAAAAGATCGTCTTTGTCGTCGTTCTTGCCACCCAACGTTATCATCAGATATTTCGCTCGCCTCTCAACATGGTTCACACATCGCCCCTCAAGAGCGCCGGAAAACCCCTCAGGTAAAGGAAATCGTAAATCAGGTCTCCGCCACTGAGATAACACAATGCGCTTGCCGGGAAGGGCTACCGCCAACCCCCGGCGGACGGTTTCAACTTCAGGCAGTTCAGGCATAACCCCACAAGACCTATCATGGCCTCTAACCAAACACTACACTAACCCCCAAAACACCTGATATCTCCTTCATGAGTGGCACTCACAGGCTTTGTTGGCTATGGTCAAGATTACTCACGTTCATTCTCTTTTTCTTGCTCAAGGAGGTGCCCCTACAGTGCCCGATACAGCCCTATCTACCCGCGCTTCTATTGACCGCATCTTTGAACGTGCGGCCTCTCATTACGATGTGATGAATGATTTAATGTCCGGCGGTGTGCATCGGCTATGGAAGACTATGATGCTGGACTGGCTTGCCCCACCGCGTAACGATACACCCTTTCATCTGTTGGATATGGCGGGTGGCACAGGTGATATTGCGCTGGGCTGTCTGGACCGGGCTGGAGAGGGGACCTTTGTTACACTATGCGACATTAATCTCGTCATGCTAGAGGCCGGACATCAGCGCTTCAGCGCAGGGGGGCCTTATAAACCGCAGTTGCACAACAGATTGCAGATTGGATGCGCCAATGCTGAGGCCCTACCTTTTCCGGATAAATCTTTTGATGCCTACACTATTGCTTTTGGGTTGCGTAACATGGAGCATCGGGAGCAAGCTCTCGGAGAAGCATTTCGGGTTTTGCGCTCAGGGGGGCGATTTTTATGTCTGGAGTTTTCACCAATGGTTATGCCCGGCCTTAAAGAGCTCTACGATGCATGGTCGTTTTGGGGGATACCCACTCTTGGTCAGATTGTCGCCAGCGAGGATGGCCCATGGCGTTATCTGGTAGAGAGCATTCGCCAGTTTCCAGATCGTGAAACTCTTGTCCGTAACCTTGAAGAGACAGGCTTTCTTCAGATAAAAGTGCGGCCACTAACCGGCGGCATTGCCGTCTTACATTCTGGTTGGCGTCTTTAAGTCTGGCTGGCATTCTAATGAAAAATGTAACGCAACAATGATTACGGCTTTAGGCCATATTGTACGGCTAGTGCGAGCGGGTTGGGTGTTGTTGCGCTACGACGCCTTGTTTCCTGTAGATGACGTAGCCACCGACTTACCCTCATGGACGCAGGCGATACGCCGCCTTGTCGTGTATAGGGATTATTGCACACACGCCTCATCACATGAGAGCCCCCACGGCGCAACACGACCTCATTTATCTACAGCACTTCAAGCGCTTGGCCCAGCCTATATCAAACTGGGACAGTTTCTTGCTACCCGCCCTGACATTATCGGCGAGGCGCGGGCAGCGGATTTATCCCTACTACAAGATAAACTACCCCCCTTTCCTCAAGATGAGGCACGCCATGTTATAGCAACCGCTCTGGGGCAGCCGGTAGATGAGTTGTTTGAGACCTTTGGACCTCCTGTGGCTGCGGCTTCTATTGCACAGGTGCACAAGGCTTATACGTCCCAAGGGCCGGTTGCCGTTAAAGTTTTACGACCTGGAATTGAGCGAGCTTTGATAAGGGATATGGAAAGTTTTGCTTTTGCGGCTCACTGGCTTGAGAGGCTTAGTCGGTCTGTGCGTCGTCTGCGTCCTGTTGATGTAGCAGCTACTCTTATTCGTAGCGTTACCCTTGAGATGGACCTCCGGCTAGAGGCCGCCGCTATGTCGGAAATGGCGGATAATGTTCGCGATGATACAAACTTCCGAACCCCAACCGTAGATTGGAGTCGTACCACTCAACGGGTAATAACAATGGAATGGATTGAGGCCACCCCCGCCTCTGACACACAGACACTTATCAACGCTGGTCAAGATATGCCCGCTTTGGCCACACGGGTTATTCAATCTTTTTTGCTCCATGCTTTGCGAGATGGGTTTTTCCACGCAGACATGCATCAAGGTAATTTGTTTATAGAGCCGGACGGCACAGTAGTAGCTGTTGATTTCGGCATTATGGGGCGGCTTAACACCCAAAGCCGGTTTTTTCTGGCAGAAATTTTGTATGGCTTTATTATCCGTGATTATCACCGCGTAGCGCGGGTGCATTTTGAAGCTGGGTATGTGCCCGCCAATCAGGATACAGATGCGTTCTCTCAAGCTCTGCGAGCTATTGGCGAACCTATTATGGATAAATCCGCTACCGAAATATCCATGGCAGGACTTCTTATGCAATTATTTCAAGTCACCGCTCAGTTCAACATGGAAACTCAGCCTCAGTTGGTGCTGCTTCAAAAAACCATGGTGGTGGTAGAAGGCCTCGCTCGCACTTTTCATCCGGGCCATAACATGTGGGTGTGTGCTGAGCCAGTGGTCAGCCAGTGGATGCAAGAGCACATGGGGCTGGGTTCACGTCTGCGAGAGAATGCAGAGACCATTAGTGACATTACTCGCCACCTGCCCGAATGGATAACACGGATAGGCCGTATCACCCGCTTGCTGGATAAAGCACTGGATGAGGAGGGGCTACGAGTGCATCCATCCTCTTTGTCGGGCTTGTCAGGGCTCAAAACTCCCGAACAAAATGTCCCTCGTCAAAAGGCAGGGCTTTGGCTTTTTCTAGCAGTTTTTTGTGGGTTATTAGGGGGTTTATTAGGAGGATTGCTTGTTATTCTAGGGGTTGGATAAATAAACTACACATTATACCCGTTAAACCTATACTATACCCCACAATATTACGTTTTAACCATCAGTCCACACACTCATGCTAACCGACCAGCACATTGTACTTATTATAGGGGGTGGTATTGCCGCCTACAAAAGTCTGGAACTCATACGGCGACTGAAAGAGCAGAGTGCACAGGTAGACGTCATTTTGACGGAAGGCGGAGCACACTTCATAACGCCGTTGTCAGTTGCCAGCCTGTCAGGACGTCCTGCTCATACATCTTTATTTGATCTGGTCAATGAATCCGAAATGGGACACATTCGCTTAGCCCAAGAGGCCGATATTATTATTGTCGCCCCCGCAACAGCTAACCTGATAGGACGAGCCGCTAATGGCCTTGCCCCTGATTTAGCCGGTGCTGTTTTGCTAGTGCGCCGCGGGCCGGTTCTTATGGCCCCTGCCATGAACCCCCGCATGTGGAGCCACCCCGCAACCCAACGCAATGTTGCACACCTTAAGCAAGACGGCATCCACATAGTAGGGCCAGAGCAGGGGGATACAGCTTGCGGTGAACAGGGCGAAGGTCGCATGGCCGAGCCTGATATGATTGTAACCGTTGCCAACACACTCCTTGGGAAAGCCCCTCAAAAAAAAAAACATGCCCTTGAAGGACGGCGAATCTTGGTTACATCCGGTCCCACCCACGAACCGATAGACCCAGTGCGTTATCTAGCCAACCGGTCATCAGGCAAGCAAGGTCATGCCATAGCCTGCGCCATGGCTCATCTGGGAGCGGAAACAGTTTTAGTGTCTGGCCCTGTCGCCCTGCCAGACCCCCCTGGTGTTGTGGTGCATCATGTGGAAACCGCACAAGAAATGTTAGCTGCCTGTGAAGCCGCCTTGCCAGTAGATGTTGCTGTGTGTGCTGCTGCTGTATCGGATTGGCGCACCGCAGCACCAGCTAACCAGAAAATTAAAAAAACCACAGACGACACACCCACCTTCAGCCTAATGGAAAATCCGGACATTTTGGCCACTTTAAGCAGGCACAAACAAAACCGTCCACGTCTTGTTGTGGGTTTTGCAGCCGAGACAGAATCTCTTGCCATACACGCCCAAGACAAACGCCAACGCAAAAAATGCGATTGGATTATCGCCAATGACGTATCCCCTAAGCACGGTGTTATGGGTGGAGACAACAACGAAGTGTTGTTGGTGACAGAAAGCGGCATTGAGCAATGGCCCACCATACCAAAAACTATTGTAGCCGACCATCTAGCTCAGCGTGTTGCCGACCATCTGGGAAGCATATAACTCATGTCCACGTCTGCACCTCCCCCAATAACTTCCCTCACCATTGATATAACCCAACTGCCCCATGGGGCAGGCCTACCCCTGCCACACTACGAAACCCAAGGAGCAGCCGGTATGGACTTAAGCGCCGCATTGGCGGAAGGCGCCACCCTTACCCTTGAGCCCAATGATTGGGTTGGCGTTCCAACAGGCATAACTATGGCCATACCGTTAGGCTATGAGGCCCAAATACGACCGCGCTCTGGTTTGGCAACCAAACAAGGCATTACACTTCTTAACGCACCAGGCACCATAGATTCTGACTATCGAGGAGAAGTGAAAGTCTTACTTATCAATCACGGCAAATCGCCTTTTGTGATTACACGAGGTCTACGCATAGCCCAGATGGTTATCGCCCCCGTTACTACAGCGCATTGGCGTGAAACCTCAAGATTATCAGAAACAGTGCGGGGTAGCAGCGGTTTTGGCTCAACAGGCCTCAACTTAACGGGAATATAATGTTGCAACCGTCCCGTAAAGCATTGCTCGCTCTTGAGGCCATCATGGATATTGCCGTTCATGCACGTCCCGACCCGGTACAATCTCGCGATATTACTGAGCGGCAAGGCATTCCCAAACGCTATTTAGAACAAGCTATGCAAAATCTGGTGAGAGCCGGCATTCTCAAAGGCGTACGAGGACCCAGAGGTGGCTACCGGTTAGCACGAGAGCGCCGCCGCATTAGTGTCGGTGAAATTGTGCGCTTGGTAGACGGTCTGGACACACAAACACCTACAGCAACCTCTCCTCTCAACCAAAAAGTTTTACTCCCCCTCTGGCAAGAGGTTCAAAACGACCTCATCCACCGACTGGATAAGGTGACTCTGGAAGATTTATACTGCCGAGCTCAACAAGAGCAGATTGTGGTAACTACAGAGAGTACGCCGCAAAATGATTTCACCATATAACAATCATTATATAATTTAAGGATATCCATGACCGACCCTGTTTCTTCATCACCAGCTGCCGCTGGGCACGGACGCATATACAACAGCATTACAGAAACCGTGGGCAATACGCCCTTAGTGCGTCTTGGTCGCATGGCTGAGCAGGCCAATATCCGCGCTAACATACTGATGAAGTTGGAGTTTTTTAACCCTATGTCCAGTGTCAAAGATCGTATCGGCTTAGCCATGATCGACGATATGGAAAAGCGTGGTCTTACCAGCGACAAGACAGTTTTTATTGAACCTACTTCCGGCAATACAGGTATCGCATTAGCTTTTGTGTGTGCCGCGCGGGGGTATAGACTTATCTTGTGCATGCCGGAGAGTATGTCCATAGAGCGCCGCAAGATGTTGATACTGTTGGGAGCAGAGCTGGAACTCACACCCGCAGACCAAGGCATGCGCGGCGCTGTTGCCCGCGCTGAAGAACTGATGGAGTACTACCCTCACGCCATTATGCCGCAGCAATTTGATAATCCGGCTAACCCAGATATCCACCGCCGAACCACAGCAGAAGAAATCTGGAACGATACTGGAGGCACGGTGGATGTCGTCATTTCCGGTGTTGGTACCGCCGGAACATTCACAGGCGTAGGCCAGACCCTCAAAGTCCGCAAGCCATCGTTGCGCATGATTGCTTTGGAGCCAGAAGACAGCCCTGTCTTGTCGGGCGGCGATGCCGGCCCCCACAAAATACAGGGGATAGGAGCTGGCTTTGTGCCCGGCAATATGGACCGTTCTTTGATTGACGAGATTATCACTATCGGCAATGAAACAGCGTTTGAGACTGCTCGCCAAGTTGCACGCATGGAAGGTATTCCCTGCGGTATATCTTCCGGTGCAGCGGTTGCTGCCGCCATAGAGGTTGGTGGACGAGTAGATATGATAGGCAAAAGCATTGTCACTATACTCCCTTCTTTTGCCGAGCGCTATCTCTCTACTCCCTTGTTTGATATACCCGCCTGAAAAACTCGCAATACAAAAGGATATAGTGATATGAGTAAAAAGAGCATTGAGTTTCTGTTTGACTTCGGCGACCCCACTACCTACCTCGCCTGAACGCGACACCCAATGCGGACAGACCGGAAAGAGAATCTTAAGACCAACACAGAGTTAGCCGTAATACGGGTTGCTTTTGGAGCAGAAACATTTTTTGCAGGAGATGTTATGTTCTTTGAACAAGATCGGATGGACTTTGTAGAGCAGGTCATGCGTAGCTGATGCGTCCCTATGGCTTTATCTGACACTCAGGTTGAGCGCTATGCTCGCCACATTGTCCTCAAAGAAATCGGTGGGATGGGTCAACAAAAATTGCTGTCATCACGTGTCTTGGTTATAGGGGCGGGAGGGCTTGGGGCTCCATGCCTTATGTATCTTGCCGCCGCTGGTGTGGGAACCGTAGGCATCATTGATGACGATGTTGTAGCGTTAACTAATCTGCAACGACAAATCATTCACGACACAAACACCATAGGCATACCCAAAGTTGAAAGCGCTACCCAAACCCTAAGCCGCCTCAATCCAGATATTACGATCGTCCCCTACACCATTCGCCTTGAGGCCTATAACGCTATGGATATTATAAACTCTTACGACATTGTAGCGGACGGGTCAGATAATTTTGAAACCCGTCTTTTGGTAAATGATGCCTGTTATTTAACCTGCACACCCTTGGTCAGTGCTGCTGTTGGGCGGTTCGACGGACAGTTGGCAACCTTTCGCAGCTGGGAGCGTGATGAAGAAGGTGTGCCGTATCCCAACTATCGTTGTCTTGTACCTCATGTCCCGTCATCGGATAGAAGCCCACCATGCGAAGAGGCTGGCATTATAGGCGCCTTGACCGGTGTTATGGGGTCTTTACAAGCGATGGAAGTAATTAAAGAAATAACGGGTATAGGTTCAAGTCTTAAAGGTCGCCTTTTGCTATATGATGCACTGGAGATGCGTATTCGTATCATTCGGCTACGCCATGATGCAGCCAACCCCCTAACCGGAGACAATCCCACCATCCACGATTTGTCGTCTCACGTTTAAGCCCATCAGGGTTACCCGAAAGGCTTCAGGCCACCCCCTTTTCCCACCGTCGCTTGATAAGCAGGATGCTCTTTTGTGCGGCTCAGAAAATTCTTCACATGAGGATATTGTGCTATCAAATCACCACGCATCGCTCCAGCCTCAACAGGATAACCCATTTGAATATCCGCCGCCGTAAATTCATCGCCCGCAAACCATGGGGTGCGGGCTAGAGTCTGCTCCATAAATCCTAGAATACCTGCTAAGCACGGACCTATGTAAGAGCTAGTGACTTGTCTGGCTATCATGCGAGACAAAGGGCGAATAAAAAACGGTCTAGCCATCTCAAGTCGACCAAAAATAAGCGTCAGCACAAGCAAAGGCATCAGGCTACCTTCTCTGCGGCATGCGTCCAATATTGATAGGTGCAATACTCTTCACAGTCAGGTTTCGGACGCAACCGACCCCCACCATAGTGGTCAAGAATATATTCTATCATTGCACCACTTTCTGCTAACACAATATCTCCATCGGTAACAATGGGAGCAGTCCCTACAAGATGTAAACGTCTGAACTCTGGCAGTGCAAGGCCATCGCTTTTGTTGCGCTTGTATTGTTTGATATCATAGTCCAGTCCCAGTCCTTCAAGAAGTCATAAGATTCTTAAAGAGCGTGAATTTTACAGATGATGAACGGTAATCATGCACTTTATCCTTTTCAAAAATTAACGAATCTCGGGCAATACCCGATTGGGCGGTTTGTGACCATCAACAAAGGTGCGAATGTTGACGATAACCGCTTCGCCCATTTCAGTACGGCTTTCCAGAGTAGCTGAGCCCATGTGGGGCAGAACAATCACATTGTCCAACGCCAAAAGGCGGGGGTTAACAGCAGGCTCATGCTCTAACACATCCAGCCCTGCCCCGGCTATGCCTCTAGCCTCAAGAACATCTGCCAATGCTTTTTCGTCAATGACTTCACCGCGTGCTGTGTTAATTATATAACTATCAGCCCTCATGAGGTTTAACCGTCGCGCCGAGAGCAAATGCCATGTGGCGGGTGTATGAGGACAATTAACCGAGAGAATATCAACCCTAGGCAACATGTGATCTAAACTATCGTGCCATGTAGCTTCAAGAGCTTGCTCTATTACTTTGTTAACGCGATTGCGATTGTGATAGTGAATCTCAAGACCAAACGCGCGGGCTCGTCGTGCGACAGCTTGTCCAATGCGGCCCATGCCAATAATGCCGAGAGCCTTGCCATAAATCCGATGCCCCAACATCCACGTAGGTGACCAACCTGACCATAAACCCTCACTTCCCCGTAATAGTTGTGCGCCCTCTACCAATCGACGTGGCACCGCTAACATGAGCGCCATGGTCATATCTGCTGTATCCCGTGTAAGCACATCAGGCGTGTTGGTAACAATAATACCGCGCTGATGAGCTTCTTCCACGTCAATATGATCAACACCCGCTCCAAAACTGGCGATCAAACGCAATCGCTGACCGGCTTGCCTGATAAGTGTGCCGTCTATTCTGTCGGTTACCGTTGGGGCCAGAACATCTGCCTCTTGCATGGCACAACTCAGGGCCTCAGAATCCATAGGCGTATCGGTAGGATTGAGTTGAACGTCAAATATTTCCCGCATCCGACTCTCAACAAGACCTGGCAGTCTCCGTGTAACAATAACCCGTGGCTTTTGCGCCATCATCGTTATCTCCATTTGAGGTAATCTCTCTCATTCCTACCAGAACATTGTGCAACAATAAAGCGCTACTCTTTCAGGCTGTCTGATCAGCACCTTGACGAAACACATAAAATGCCCTCATAAGCAGTAATATGAACTGGCCTCTTGTTTCTCGTTTTGTATTTTTTTTAGTCCTTGTTGGTAGTTCTTTTGGGACGCTCTCGTCTGCAGTAGCTATAACGGGCGAAACCGGATTGCCAATTCCCCGTTTTGTTAGCCTCAAGTCAGACCGCGTCAATATGCGACTTGGGCCCGGCTGGGATTATGCTGTGGTGTGGGTATTTCATAGGAAGGGTTTACCGGTAGAGATTATCTCTGAGTTTGGATGGTGGCGTCAGGTTAGGGATAGTGAGGGGGATGAAGGCTGGATACATCATAGTCTGCTAGATGGCGTGCGCCATGTTCTGGTGAAGAGAACACAAGATGGAACCCTTGCACCACTTTACGAAGCGGATGAGGGAAAGGATCGTGTTGCTCAAGTGCAACTGGGTGTTGTTGGACGCCTTCTAGAGTGTAATTCTACTCGTTGCAGGGTTTCTGTTAGTGGTGAGCGAGGTTGGATTGACAAGACTCAGCTGTGGGGTGTTTATCCTCATGAAGAGCTGGAGTAGGGTTTAATCTGTCATTCAAAATCCGCCGCTAACGCGCCCCGCTACACCTCACTCAACACAGCCATGTGGCTATAATTCTCATGGGCCAACCCCAACAATGCCTGCCCATCAAGAGATCGAAACGCTGCAATATGCTCAGATGTAAAATCAAAATGAAGAAAATGCACCGATGACGTCTTGCCATCCGCTATCTTGCGCTCAACATCGTGCTCTGGACGCGCCATACTCCTAACATCCCCAACCTTCTATAAAGGCCGTTAGTTTCACATCTCCCAACCGCATCAAAACAGCACGACAATGGGCCTCATCATCAATTTCAAACATCAACGTTGCTACTAACTCCGCCTCTTAAGGAATAAGAGGATTATACGCTGCTCATTCATCAGCAATTTGTTCGTCACCACAACACTCTATGTGTAGCATCTCACGAATCTGCTGAAGCACGTGTCGAAATTTTTTAATATAAAATGTAGGGGACTTATATACATCCGTAAATAGACTAGCATATCATTTTCTAGTCAACGATTGTTATGTGAAATAGACCCATAGATTTATTGGAGGCTGTGCCCAGTTCGCCTATAGACTAAAATCAGGTGTGAAGAGATAAATACCGTTATGGAAACTGTAAACGATAGTAAGAGCGAAGCCACTTAATTGTATAGAAGCCTGAAAGCGTCCAATAGCGCTCTATGAAAGCAGCTAACGAAATTGATGGTTGGATCAGAAGAAGAGCGATTAGAGGAGTACCCAAAGGGGGAAACCGAATTAGTTCTTCCACTTTGACCAATGAATTCAGACGGTGTGTTATCGCTAATCAGGCGAGATCGAACCGATCATTGTCCATAACCTTTGTCCAGGCTTTAATAAAATCAGCAACGAATTTATCGTTGTTATCATCTTGAGCATAAACTTCTACAATCGCTCGTAATTCGGAATTGCTACCAAAAACCAAATCAATGCGAGTAGCATCACGTAGCTTTTTACCCGATTTACGATCCTGCGCTTCGTAACTATTGAAGCCTGTTGACTTCCACACAACACCCATATCTAGTAGAATTTTTAACCAACCGTTATCAAGGCTGTTGCCATCGGTCCAGATTCCTTCGCCGGTGGCGCTAATACCCAGCGAACGCAAGCCTCCAACAAGCACGGTCATTTCCGAAGGAGTGAGCCCCAGAAGTTGCGCCTTATCAAGCATCATTCTTTCAGGACTGATAGCAAACTCGCTTTCGCAATAATTTAGGAAGCCATCGGCACGTGCTTCAAGGCAGGCAAAAGATTCAACATCTGTCAGTTCCTGACTGGCATCACCACGGCCTGTAGAGACGGCAACTTTGGCCTTACAGGCTTTCTCAATACCAGCAGCACCGCCAATGACGATCACATCAGCCAAGCTAGCACCGGAAGATGTTGCAATGCGTTCGTAAACGCCAAGCACATTTGAAAGTTGATTCGGTTTGTTGACGGCCCAATCCTTCTGTGGGGATAAGCGGATACGGGCACCATTGGCCCCGCCTCGCTTATCCGATCCACGGAATGTCGATGCAGATGCCCAAGCGGTTTCGACTATTTCCTGAATTGTCAGTCCAGAAGCGGTAATTTCGGCTTTAATTAATGCAATTTCGGTATCGCTCAGGCTCTTGCCCTTCGGAATTGGATCCTGCCAGATGTAATCTTCAGCAGGAAAATCACCAGCGATATAGGTGGATTTCGGACCCATGTCACGGTGTAGCAACTTGAACCAGGCACGTGCAAAAGCTTCACCAAAGGCCTCAGGATCCTTAACAAAGCCCTCGCCAATTTTCCGATAAATCGGATCTTCCTTGAGCGCTATGTCAGCGGTGGTCATCATCGGGGTAACTTTGCTTGAACCGTCAACTTCAGGGGCCATAAGGGATTCGTCAAGATCAACGGGATGCCAGATATGGGCACCTGCCGGGCTCTTCGCCAGTTTCCATTCATAGTTGAAGAGCAATTCCAGATATGTCATGTCCCACTTGGTTGGGGTGGGTGTCCAAGGGCCTTCAAGACCGCTGGTGATGGAATCGATACCTTTACCGGATTTATGGCTGCTCAACCAACCGAGGCCTTGGGCTTCGATCGGAGCCCCTTCAGGTTCGGCCCCAACAGCATCAGCTGGGCCGTTTCCATGGGCCTTACCGAATGTGTGACCACCAGCAACAAGCGCAAATGTCTCTTCATCATTCATCGACATGCGGCCAAAGGTTTCGCGTATATCCTGTGCTGAAAGTTTCGGGTCAGGATTTGCGTTAGGACCTTCAGGGTTGACATAGATCAACCCCATCTGGACAGCGGCAAGAGGGTTTTCAAGATCCTGGCGGGTGGAGCCATAGCGGTTGTCACCCAGCCATTCATCTTCCGCACCCCAATAGATGTCCTTTTCAGGATGCCAGATGTCAGACCGGCCAAGTGCGGTGCCATGGTTAGGGCCACCCATATCCTCAATGGCGACATTGCCGGCAAGAATCAGCAAATCCGCCCAAGAAATGTTGTTGCCGTATTTCTGCTTGATCGGCCAGAGCAGGCGACGGGCCTTATCAAGATTACCATTATCGGGCCAGGAATTGAGTGGTGCAAAACGCTGGTTACCCGTACTACCACCGCCGCGCCCATCACCTGACCGGTAAGTTCCAGCAGCATGCCAAGTCATGCGAATGAAAAATGGGCCATAGTGGCCATAATCCGCAGGCCACCAGTCTTGTGAATCGGTCAGAGCTTTTTTCAAATCAGCTTTGACCGCTTTTAAATCAAGTGATTTGACTGCTTTCTTGTAGTCAAAGTTTTCGTCGTAGGGATTGGATTTGCTGTCGTGCTGACGCAGAATATCGAGGGTAAGCTGGTTTGGCCACCAGTCTTGGTCCTTGGTGCCGGAAACCGACGTTGTCTGGCTACCATGTATGACAGGACATTTACTTTGATCATTCATATTGTTCTCTCCAATGTAAAAAGGAAGGCTGGTCAGTAGTAACGACTACGGCGTCAGAAAAGTCTCCATAATCAAATGCCACAAATCAGTTTCATACAAGACATCAAACGACTAACGAGCTACCCCAGTTTGGGCTTAACGTCAACTTTAGAATTAAAATAATAATTACCGCACGTCACTACTGTCAATAGATTTTTTATACTATTTCTCGCTATTATTCAGCATCCTCAACAGGCGACGCCGTCAACCGAACCATAACATCCACTCTAGAAACCTTCATCCCCGAGGGAACATTCTGCCCCCCAGAAAACACCTCGCCAATTTTTAAACTCTCATGCCCCCATTCAACGTCAACCAGTATCCCTTCATCCTCAAGAAAATAATGATAGTGGGGCGACAAATTAGTATCAAAATAAACACCAGAATTATCCACAATTACTTCCTTGAGCAATCCAGCCTCTGTAAATTGACGAAGTGCATTGTAGACTGTCGCCAAAGAAACCCCCACGCCAGAATCCAATGCTTCACGATACAGGCTATCCGCCGTAACATGCCGTACTCCCTGCTCAAACAAAAGCCGTCCCAGAGCCATACGCTGACGTGTCGGGCGCAGCCCAGCCTGCCGTAACTGCTCAAACACCGAGGTAAAAGCACGCTTTTTCTGTGCGCCTTGCTTGTAGTCTTTTGTCTTCATAAGGTACATTCTACACAAATACCTCTATCTACTCAATAAACAACGCCAGCATTTCTCATAACCCCCCAACGCCCATAAAAAAAGCCACAAAAAAGCGTGTGTCAGGGTTTTCTTAGCCCGATAGCGCCCTATTATAATAGTATACGGGCCTTAGAGCACGTATCACATTGACAGAAAGCAATTCGGAAACATGACCGCATCCCAACCCTATCCTTCTAGTTTTAATAAAGACGCCCTGCTTGAGTGCGGTCATGGAAACCTATTCGGCCCCAACAATGCCCAACTGCCCCTGCCACCTATGTTGATGTTTGATCGCATTACAGAAATCAGCCACAATGGCGGCGATAACGACAAGGGGTATATGAAGGCCGAGATGGATAATCACCCTGACTTATGGTTTTACGATTGCCATTTTCGTGGTGATCCGGTTATGCCCGGGTGCTTAGGTGTTGATGCTTTGTGGCAGCTTTTGGGATTTTTTCTGGCTTGGGCGGGAGGCAAAGGCCGAGGACGTGCGTTGGGGGTTGGAGAAATCAAATTTATCAACATGATAAATCCTGAAACTGAAAAAATAGAATATCATGTTCACATGAAGAGAGTCATAATGAGGCGTCTGGTTGTTGGAGTTGGCGATGGCCTCTTGATTGCCGATGGCGAAACGGTATACACCGCCACTGACCTCAAGGTTGGGCTGTTTACCTCCGATACTGTTTCCTAAAGCGGGGAACACATTAAGATGAGCAACACAGGAAAGATGTAATAATGAGACGAGTCGCCGTAACAGGTATGGGAATTGTATCTTGCATTGGCAATAACTCTCAGGAAGTGCTGGCAAGCCTCCGAGAAGGTCGCTCTGGCATTACCGCCGCCGATGATCATAAAGAGTATGGCTTTCGCAGTCAGGTTCACGGTCGCCCAACGCTGGCCATAGAAGAGGTCGTTGATCGTCGTGCTCGTCGCTTTATGGGGGACGGTGCTGCTTGGAATTATGTGGCCATGGAGCAAGCTATCCAAGATGCCGGTCTTGAAAATGGTGATATTCAAAATGAGCGCACCGGCATGGTGATGGGTTCCGGGGGCCCCTCAGTGAGTACTATTGTTCAAGCTGCCGATACAACCCGTGAAAAAGGCCCAAAAAAAGTAAGCCCCATGGCAGTGCCCAAAGCCATGTCCAGCACAAATTCAGCCACCCTTGCAACGCCGTTTGGTATTCATGGTGTTAATTATTCCATTTCATCTGCATGTGCTACGTCAACCCACTGCATTGGCAATGCCGCTGAACTCATCCAATGGGGCAAGCAGGATGTTATGTTTGCCGGTGGGGGAGAAAGTTTGGACTGGGCACTCTCTGTCATGTTTGATGCTATGGGGGCTATGTCATCTAACTACAATGATACACCGTCTACCGCTAGTCGTGCTTATGACAAAAATCGTGATGGTTTTGTTATTGCAGGCGGAGCGGGAGTTCTTATTTTGGAGGAGCTTGAGCGTGCCAAAGCACGGGGGGCTAAAATATATGCTGAAGTTGCAGGCTATGGCGCTACGTCAGATGGTCACGACATGGTGCAGCCCAGTGGCGAGGGGGGTGTGCGATGCATGAAGATGGCCATGGCCAATTTAGACCAGCCTGTTGATTATATTAACCCTCATGCCACCTCCACACCGGTGGGAGATGTTATAGAAATTGATGGATTACGGGAAGTCTTTGGCGATGACATGCCGCCCATTAGTGCGACAAAATCCTTAACCGGACACTCTCTTGGGGCGGCAGGCGTTCAAGAGGCTATTTATTCTCTTTTGATGATGAATAATAGTTTCATTTGCCCCTCAGCTCATATTGAAGAAATGGACCCAGCGTTTACAGATATTCCTATTATTCAATCGCGATGTGATGATGTGCGCATTGATTGTATACTCTCGAATAGTTTTGGTTTTGGTGGCACTAACGGAACGCTAGTCTTTACGCGCTATGACTAATAAAACTGCAGGGCCTGCCATGTCCCCCCCCAGCCCCCTAATGGCGGGGCGGCGAGGCCTTGTTATGGGGGTTGCTAATGACCATTCCATTGCGTGGGGTATTGCACAGTTGCTTGCCAGCCACGGAGCCGAAATGGCTTTTACCTATCAGGGTGACGCTTTGTTGCGGCGCGTTAAACCTTTAGCTGAAAGCCTTAACGCTCCTCTTATCTTGCCGTGCGATGTAACCAACGATAATGATTTGGATCAACTCTTGAGCACCCTTGAAAGAGAATGGCAAACGTTAGATTTTGTAGTGCACGCCATTGCGTGGTCCGGGAAAGATCAACTCCAAGGGGCTTATATCAATACTGATAGAGATAGTTTTCTCAAAACTATGGATATATCCTGCTATTCCCTAACGGCTATAGCACAACGCATAGCACCCTTAATGACGGGCGAGACAGGGGGGGGAATAATCACGCTCAGCTACGGAGGCAGTGAGCGTGTCATGCCCAGCTACAACGTCATGGGGGTCGCTAAGGCTGCTCTTGAATCTAGCGTGCGATATTTGGCTGCGGACTTAGGTCCGCAAGGTGTGCGCATTAATGCTATTTCGGCAGGGCCAGTGCGCACCTTGTCGGGGGCAGCCGTTGCCGGAGCACGTAGAGTTGCCAAATGGAGCCAACGCCATGCAGCTTTACCGGACGTTACAATCGAGCCTGACCATGTAGCCGGAGCCGCTCTTTATTTGCTCAGCGACTTATCAACCAGGGTAACCGGTGAAGTTTTATATGTAGATGCCGGATACCGCACCATGGGGATGCCCCGCGGAGACAGTCTAGCTACCTTGACAGACGATGCCTAGCATCAAAACAACGCTGGCTTAACGCATCTTAATTGTTTTCGCGGCCACGACGGGGAGGGTGGTCTTCGCCAGACATTTCCTCACCAGTTTCTTGATCTACAACTTTCATAGACAGGCGAATCTTACCCCTATCATCAAAGCCTAACAATTTAACCTTCACCGTGTCGCCCTCATTGACGATATCCGTCACCTTATTGACTCGATAGGATGCCAACTGAGAGATATGCACTAGTCCATCCCGGCGGCCAAAGAAGTTCACGAAAGCTCCGAAATCCATAACCTTAACCACACGGCCTTCATAAATGGTGCCAACTTCAGGCTCTGCCACAATGGATTTAATCCAATTAATTGCGGCCTTAATCACTTCCGGATCGCTAGAGGCCACTTTAATGGCCCCATCATCGGAAATATCCACTTTAGCTCCTGTAGTCTCCACAATCTCCCGAACCACCTTGCCACCAGAACCTATTACATCACGGATTTTATCGACCGGCACATTAATCACCTCAATGCGCGGCACATATTCACCCATTTCCTCACGGGCCGTACCAAGAGTGCGATTCATTTCTGAGAGTATATGCATCCGGCCTTGTTTTGCCTGACTAAGAGCCTGAGACATAACATCTTCCGTGATGCCGGTTATTTTTATATCCATCTGTAGTGCCGTAACACCTATGTCAGTGCCAGCCACTTTGAAGTCCATATCGCCTAGATGATCTTCATCGCCTAGAATGTCAGAGAGAACCGCAAAGCGATCTCCTTCCTTAATCAGCCCCATGGCTATACCAGCTACTGGCCGTCCCAACGGCACACCCGCATCCATCACGGCTAGTGATCCACCGCAAACGGTTGCCATGGATGATGACCCGTTGGACTCTGTTATCTCAGAGACCACCCGCATAGTGTAGGGAAAATCTGCATGGCCCGGCAACATGGCCCGCAACGCCCGCCAAGCCAATTTGCCATGACCCACCTCGCGACGACCCGTAAATCCTACTCGCCCTGTTTCACCAACCGAATAGGGGGGGAAATTATAATGAAGTAGAAAATGCTCCCTATAGGTCTTATCCAACCCATCTACAAATTGCTCATCTTCACTGGTGCCCAACGTGGTAACCACCAATGCTTGGGTCTCACCACGGGTAAACAACGCGCTGCCATGGGCACGAGGCAAAATACCAACCTCACAACTTATGGGGCGTACTGTTTCAAGGTCGCGACCATCAATGCGCCGTTTGTTATCCAGAATAGCGGTGCGGACAACATCCTTTTCCAACTTGCCAAACACCTCACTAGCCACAGGGTCATGCCCATCAGCATATGCCGGCTCACCAAGAGATGCCAGCACCGTATCGCGCACTTGAGCTACAGCACTTTGCCGCTCTTTTTTATCAGCAATAGTATAAGCGCTCTTCAAGTTCTCTTCGGCTAAGGTACGTATTTTCACCACCAAATCTCTATAGTCTACCGCCTCTACTTCACGAGGCGGCTTAGCGCACGTCTTAGCCATACGAACAATTGCCTCAATTACCGGCTGCATAGAGCGATGCCCAAACATAACCGCCCCCAACATATTCTCTTCAGACAATTCTTTAGCTTCCGATTCAACCATCAACACAGCATCTCTCACCCCAGCTACAACCAAATCAAGATCACTCTCCATTACCTGACCTATAGTGGGATTTAAGACAAAATCACCATCCATGTAGCCAACACGAGCCGCCCCGATTGGCCCTAAAAAAGGAATGCCGGAAAAGGTCAGCGCCGCAGAGGTTGCCACCATAGCCACAATGTCAGGATCATTTTCTAGATCATGAGACAACACCATGGCTATCACCTGAGTATCGTTTTTGAACTCCTTAGCAAACAAAGGACGAATGGGCCTGTCAATCAACCGTGAGACCAGTGTTTCTTTTTCTGAAGGGCGTCCCTCGCGCTTGAAATAACCGCCAGGGATTTTCCCAGCCGCATAGGTTTTTTCCTGATAATTCACTGTAAGAGGAAAGAAATTTGCTCCCACTCTAGGCTGGCGCTCTGCCACCACTGTCGCCAAAACTGTTGTATCACCATAGGTGACCACAGCGGCACCATCCGCTTGACGGGCTATTTTCCCCGTTTCAATTACAAGAGGCCTACCACCCCAATCTAATTCTTCACGCACTACGTCAAACATACCTTTTTCCTATCTTTCCATCATGCAATGATCGTCATTACTCAACATTATTATTTACATCACTTAGCCTTGCCTTCAGAAACCTGCACAACTAACCTGTTTGTCAATTTGTTTGCTACCTAGCGCCTTAATCCCAACCGTTCAACGAGAGCCTCATAACGCGCGACATCGCGTGACTTTACATAGTCCAATAGTTTGCGCCTCTTGCTTACCATCTTCAAAAGACCGCGCCTCGAATGATTATCCTTAGCGTGAGATTTGAAATGCCCGGTCAGGGTTTTGATGCGATCTGTCAAAATGGCGACCTGCACCTCTGGTGAACCTGTATCTTTATCAGCTCGCGCATATTCTTTTATTATGTCTTGTTTTCTTTCAGGTGTAATAGACATCCTATATCTCCTGCCAACTCTCCTGTTTCTTACCCGTTTTCACCCAGCATTATTGAAAACCCGCGAAGGTTTCATTTCACCGCATTCATAATCTACTAATGCCACCGGATTCCCTGCAACAACCGCTACCACCTCACCGCTTTGAGCCGGCGCATCGCAACTGCGCAACACAACCGCTTGTCCTTGCCTGAGGCGCGCCGCATCCCCATCGCTGACTGTCAAGGTCGGCACACCCACAAGAACCGCAGAAAGCGGCTTCAAACAAGCAACCAAGTCCAGCGTCTTCGTCTCACTATGGCCCAACGCGACCAACTTATCCAGCGGAATTGAATGAGACTCATCAAAAATGCCCAATCTGGTGCGACGCAATGCCGTCACATGGCCATAAGTACCCAACATCCGCCCCAAATCCCGCGCTAACGCCCGAATATAAAACCCTGTGCCACAAGTCACTTCCATTTCAGTTTCGTCCGCTGAAACCATGGACAGCACCTTACCGCCCATAAACTGGACAGAACGAGGTGCTAACTCTGTGTCTATCCCCTGACGTGCCAAGTCATACGCCCGACGCCCCTGCACCCAAACCGCCGAATACCGCGGTGGGATCTGAGCCAACACTTCGTCAAAACTGCCAAGAGCGGCTACAATCTCTTCTCTGTGGGGCCGCTTATTACTTTCAGATATAATTTTTCCCATGACATCATCGGTATCCGTTTCCTGCCCCCAACGTACCGTAAACTGATAGGTCTTATCGAACCTCGTCACAAACCGCATGACTTTAGTAGCCTCTCCCAAAGCAACCGGCAAAATACCGGTCGCCAAAGGATCAAGCGTTCCCCCATGACCCGCCTTTGCCGCCTTAAAGAGACAACGTACCTTGCCCACCACCGCCGTAGAAGTGGAGCCCCCTGGCTTGTCCACAACGACCCAGCCAGTAATAGGCTCACATTTATTCTGCCGTCTCATTGCCCTGTCTCACTGGCCGTATCTGCGTATGTTGAGGCCAACAGGCGATTCATCTTTTCTACATTCTCAAACGAGCGATCTACCACAAAAGAAAGTGCTGGTGTGTTTTTAAGACGAATACGGCACCCCAATTCATACCGTAACGCACCTCGCACACGCATCAACGCCGCTACTGCTTCTTCTACATGATGACCACCAAGGGTAATGACAAAAACTGTGGCGTTTTTTAAGTCAGGACTAACCCGTACTTCCGTAATGGTTATGTTTGCTTTTTCCAATACACGGTCATAAAGACTACCCGAGCGCACAATCTCGCACAGCACCTGACGCAACAATTCGCCAACCCGTAAACATCTCTGGCTTGGTGCTCCAACGGAAGCACTGGACGTAAATCTTCTCGTCATACCGTTGTCCTCTTGAAATGCAAAATGCTGCCGGAGCATCTACAGGCTACGCTCAATACGTTCTACCTCAAAACATTCAATAACATCGCCCTGTTTGACGTCTTGATAATTTTCAAGAGAGATGCCGCATTCTTGGCCCGTTGCAACCTCGGCCACATCATCCGTAAACCGCTTTAAGGTCGCCAACGCCCCTTGATGAACGACTGTATCATCACGAATAAGACGAACATGAGTACCACGGCGCACTGAGCCCTCACGAACCTGACAGCCCGCAACCCGACCCGCTTTAGAGACAGTAAACGTCTCCAACACTGCCGCTTTACCAATAACATTTTCTCGCATTTCTGGTTCCAAAAAGCCGCTCATTACTTTTCGCATATCATCAATGAGTTCATAGATAACCGAATAACACCGAACATCAACGCCCGCTTTTTGTGCTGCCTCACGAGCTAATGCATTGGGCCTCACATTAAAAGCCAAAATGAGCCCTTCACTTGCAGAGGCTAACGCTACATCAGATTCTGTAATACCACCTGCACCTACATGGATGACACGAACCTTCACTTCATCAGAACCCGCCCCCAACCTATCCAACCCCTGAGCGATCGCCTCACCAGAGCCTTGAGCATCAGCCTTAATTACCACTGGCAGTTCGCAGCTTTCTTTTTTGCCCACCTGATTCATTAAACTTGCCAACGACCCTCGTACAACATTGCCGGCGCGTCTTTCGCGAAGTTGTCGTTGACGATATTCCGTAATTTCACGGGCTCGAGCTTCATTTTCTACTACATGAAATTGATCCCCCGATACTGGCATTCCATTCATGCCCAAAACCTCAACCGGCATAGAAGGATACGCTTCTTTTACGGCTTCACCCTTGTCATCTATTAATGTGCGCACCCGCCCCCATTCAGCACCAGCGACGAAAATATCACCAGCCCGCAATGTCCCGCGTTGCACCAGCACGGTGGCTACCTGTCCACGGCCTCTATCCAACCGTGCATCAATAATAACACCGTCTGCCGTGCGTGTTGGATTGGCTTTTAGTTCCAAAATCTCAGCTTGCAACAAAACAGCCTCTGTAAGTTTATCTACCCCATCACCAGTTTCGGCAGAAACCTCCACGCACAAGACAGCCCCCCCTCCAGCTTCCGTAATCACGCCATGTTGCAACAATTCACCACGTACCTTATCAGGATCAGCCTCCGGCTTGTCCATCTTGTTAAGGGCTACAATGATTGGAACACCAGCCGCGAGGGCATGATTGATAGATTCTATAGTTTGCGGCATGACTCCGTCATCAGCTGCCACAACAAGAATGACAATATCGGTTACCATAGTGCCTCGGGCGCGCATGGATGTAAAAACCTCATGGCCTGGCGTATCAAGAAATGTAATACGCGTACCACCCTCAAGGGTTACCTGATAGGCTCCTATGTGCTGGGTAATGCCGCCTGCTTCTCCTGCCGCTATATCCGTGCGTCGCAGGATGTCCAAAAGAGATGTTTTGCCGTGGTCAACATGACCCATGATGGTCACAACCGGTGCGCGGGAAACTATATCTTCTGGGTTATCTTCTTCACCACCAAGCCCTTCCTCCACGTCAGATTCTGCCACACGCACCACCTTATGCCCTAATTCTTCGGCAATCAGCTGGGCGGTATCTGAATCAATAACGTCATTGATTTTAGCCATAGTTCCTTGTTGCATTAGAATTTTTATTATATCCACCGCCCGTTCAGCCATGCGGTTTGCCAACTCCTGAATCGTAATTACTTCCGGAATAACAACTTCACGAGAAACTTTCTTGGTAGGCATTTCCACACCAGAGGCTTTCAACGCCTGTTTTTTTTCGCGCTCTCGATGGCGACGTATGGCTGCCATAGAACGCTGACGACTATCATCCTTCAGAGCATTAGCGATGGTTAATTTGCCCGCACGGCGGGGACGCTCTTCCCGGCGACCCTGAGAGGGCTTGCGGGGCGAGGCTCTCTCATCACGCCGTCCACGGCCTGACCCACCTTCACTATCGGTATCCACCCCTTCGTTGCTATCAGAGGCTTTCAGACGCCTTGCCGCTTCCATCTCGGCAGCTTGTCGGGCGGTTTCTTCCTCAGCCTTGCGGCGGGCTTCTTCTTCCTCACGATGGCTAGCCTCGGCAGCTTCTCGCTCCCGGCGTACACTTTCTTCTTGTTCGCGAACCCGTGCCTCTTCAGCTTTTCGACGGTCTTCTGCTTCTCGGATACGAGCTTGATCCAACGCTGAGGCACGTGCTTTTTTTTCCTCAGCCGTTAGTGTCCGCAGCACAACGCCGGGCCTGGCTCCCTCTCCTGCTCCTTCTGGTGTGATATTTTCTATTGTATTTTCTATGGATGATGCCCGTTTAGGAGTATCCCGATAGCGCTCAGCCCGCACTGCTGGTGTCGGCGAAAGCGTACCTCCCTTAGAGGAAACTGATTTTTTCGGTTCCGGTGCTGGTGTTGCAATCGCCTCTTTGGACTTAGCATCCATAGATGACGATTTAGAGACAACAACCGTGCGACGACGCTTTTTTTCCACCACCACAGATTTGGAGCGCCCACGTGAAAAACTTTGTTGCACCTGACTGCCGTCCGTTTGCGCTTTTAAAGTGCGCCGCCCACCGCCTGTTTTACTTTCTCTATCATCAGAATCTGTCATAACGCGCTCTCGCCTTTTTCTGCTTGTGCCGCCTCGCTAGAACTTCCTTCTAATCCATTTGACTCTTCTACCTCACTCTCTTTTACCTCTTGGTCTTCTGCCTCCATAGCAGCTAAGTCTTCCGCCGTAACCCAACCCGCAGCCAGACGCGCATTCATCACAAGTGCTTCTGCATCCTCAATCTCAAGGGAAAACTCTTCCAAAATCCCCGGCTCGCGACGACGCTCTCCATCAACAAACTCAACCCACCCCCTCAAGTCATCACTCGCACACCCGGCCAAATCTTCAATCGTACGGATTTCATTTTTTCCGAACGTAACCAACATGGGTAGCGTGACACCCTCAACCTCAGCAAGGGAATCCTCAACACCCAAAGAGCGCCGTTCTTCTTCCATCTCTGCGTTGCGACGTTCTATGCAATCATGCGCCCGCGATTGCAGCTCAGCTACCATGTCTGCATCAAAGCCCTCTATCTCTGTAATCTCATCGGGAGACACAAACGCTACTTCATCAATGGTGCTGAAGCCTTCTGAAGCCAACAGCTGAGCGATGACGCTGTCTACATCCAGTTCTTCCATAAAGAGATCACGGCGCTCGGCGAATTCTTTTTGACGGCGCTCTGATTCTTCAGCTTCTGTGAGAATATCTATCGTCCAACCAGAGAGTTTAGATGCTAGTCGCACATTCTGTCCACGCCGCCCAATGGCCAAACTGAGTTGATCATCAGGGACCACCACTTCAATGCAACGGTCGTCTTCGTCCATCACCACCTTAGAGACCGCCGCCGGTGCTAGCGCATTGACGATAAACGTCGCTGGATCATCAGCCCAGGTGATAATGTCGATTTTCTCGCCTTGGAGTTCATTGACCACCGCTTGGACACGACTGCCTCTCATACCTACACATGCACCTACCGGATCAACGGAGAAATCGTTGGAGATGACGGCAATTTTGGCGCGACTACCCGGATCACGAGCGATGTGTCGGATTTCTATGATGCCATCGTAAATCTCCGGCACCTCTTGCGAAAACAAACCGGCCATAAACTCCGGACGTGTGCGAGAGAGAAAAATCTGCGGCCCATGAGTTTCACGACGCACGTCATAGATGATAGCGCGAATGCGATCACCCGTGCGAAACATCTCCCGCGGCAACCCCTCGTCACGACGCATCATGCCTTCGCCACGACCCATATCTACTACTACATTGCCATATTCGGCTCGCTTAACAATACCATTTACAATTTCACCGACACGGTCTTTATATTCTTCGTATTGTTGCTCACGCTCGGCCTCACGCACCTTCTGCACAATAACCTGCTTGGCGGCTTGCGCAGCAATACGACTAAAATCAACCGGTGGCAAATCATCTGCAATCCAATCGCCCACCGTTGCCGCCGGATTACGCACTCGTGCGCCATCAATGGAGATCTGTATTGCGTCATTGTCGACCACATCCACCACCTCAAGCAGACGTGCTAAACGCACCTCACCGGTCTTGGGATTAATCTCTGCGCGAATTTCATTTTCCGACCCATATCGCGAGCGCGCCGCACGCTGAATGGCTTCTTCCATAGCATCAATCACAATCGCCTGATCAATAGACTTCTCACGTGCAACTGCATCGGCGATTTGTATTAATTCAAGCCTGTTTGCGCTTACTGCCATAATAATCTCCTGTAAAAAAACCTATAATATCAGGCCTGTGACTGCATCATACTCTGTTTTTTCAAACTTTTCCGCATCATTTCATCGGTCGCAGTAAGGCGTGCCCGAACCAACGTCTCAAAGGGCATACGCACTATTCCTTGTGTATCTGGTGTATCAAGAAGCACAATATCTCCCTCAATACCCCTTAATATGCCACGCCAATTGCGACGGTTACCTTCCGTGGAAGAGTCGGTGACTCCCTCAAGGGAGACCTCGTAGCCCACCCAGCGCTCAAAATCTTGCATACGAGAAAGGGGACGCTCAAGCCCAGGCGAAGAGACCTCTAAAACATAAGACCCTGAAACCGCATCTTCTACATCCAACAGCGCTGACAGGGCCCGGCTCAACTGTTCGCAGTCCTCAACGACCATGGTTCCGTCAAGCCGCTCGGCCATAATCTGAAGGGTCTGTCCATCCGAACCAGAAAACCGCACCCGCACCAGAACAAAGCCCATATCCTCTGCCAGAGGAGCTAAAAGGGTAGCAATCCTCACAGCGGAGCCATTTGCCACAAGATGGGTTATCTCCTGACTTGGGTGCGGAGCTTTGTCTTTGCTCTCAAATCCAGAATGGTCATTGGCCACTTTTTTATAGTTCATAGTTCCCGTTTTTGCAGACTGACTCATTATAGTTAAAGATAATAAAAAAGCGGGATACTGCCTTCGGCGTTACCCGAGGACAGCCCGCTTAAAAAGCCGGATTGTCATGTTCTCTCATTACCCTATAGATACTTAAGAACACCCCTTTTTTATAGCACCTTACCCATCACACTTCAACCATAGCTATGGTAAAATATAGCCTTAGAGTTACAGAACCGAGATTTTGCAATATTGCTATATAATCTATCCCCATGGTTGCGCACCCCTCATCACAAGAACTTACGGAGCAATTGTGCGCACTAGCCGTAGAGGCTGGTGCCGCCATCATGGACTGCTACGAAAGCCGCCACGAAGCCGTGGAAAAAGAGGATCATTCTCCGGTCACCCTAGCAGACAAGCAAAGCGACCGGACAATCACCACCGGCCTTGCCGCTATAACATCAAACATTCCAATTGTATCAGAAGAGTCAATGCCAACTCTTGAATCCAACCCCCGATATTTCTTTCTCGTAGACCCCCTAGATGGCACCAAAGAATTCATCAACGGCACACAAGAGTTCACCGTCAACATAGCCCTGATTGATAACCATGAGCCTGTTTTGGGAGTCATCTATGCTCCCGCCATGAATTGCCTGTTTTTTGCCACAGAAACTCAAGCCTTTACTCAAGAGATTACCCCCGATGGTAAAACCGCCCACGCCCCCCGTACCATAACTGTGCGGCGGCCACCCCCTGAGGGTCTTGTCGCGCTGGTTAGCCGTTCTCACCGCACCCCAGAGACAGACGATTATTTGCAGACCCACAAAGTGAGCCGTTTCAAATCCATTGGCTCCTCCCTTAAGTTTTGCCTCATCGCCCGAGGAGATGCCGATATCTACCCTCGCCACAGCCCTACCATGGCGTGGGATACTGCCGCCGGTCACGCCATCCTCAAATCTGCGGGTGGTAGCGTTACCACCCTCAACGGACAGCCGCTACTCTATGGAAAAGAACGCAGCTTCCTCAAAAATCCCGCCTTTATCGCCTGCGGCTCCTGAAGGCCACATACGTCAATATTCCCTTTAATATGGCTTTTTTGGAGTTCCACCCATGACATAAGTCTAAAAATCAGATACGTTTCTTGAAAAGGAAACTTTTCCCCCCATATACAATGGCGGTCACTGGCTATCATCTGATGCCAATGGCTTTCATTCATACCAACCACAAACACAACATCAGAGGATACAGATAGATGAGCAAGGTTATTGGCATTGACCTTGGAACCACAAATTCCTGCGTAGCCGTTATGGACGGGGCGCAAGCCAAAGTCATTGAAAACGCAGAAGGGTTTCGCACAACACCCTCCATGGTCGCCTTTAGTGAAGACAACGAACGTCTTACCGGTCAACCAGCAAAACGCCAGGCAGTCACGAATCCTGAAAATACGTTTTTTGCTATCAAACGCTTAATCGGTCGCTCCTATGAGGACCCCACTGTAGCCAAAGATAGAGATATGGTGCCCTACCACATCGTCAAGGCGGATAATGGTGACGCGTGGATTGAGGGGCGCGGCGAAAAATATTCTCCTTCGCAGATTTCTGCTTTCATCCTCCAGAAGATGAAAGAAACTGCCGAAACTTATCTCGGTGAAAAAGTTGAAAAAGCGGTCATCACCGTACCTGCCTACTTTAACGATGCCCAACGTCAGGCTACCAAAGATGCGGGCAAGATTGCCGGTCTTGAGGTTTTGCGCATTATCAATGAGCCCACGGCGGCCTCGCTTGCCTACGGCCTTGATAAAAAAGAAGGGAAAACCATTGCCGTTTATGATTTAGGCGGGGGTACCTTTGACGTATCAATTTTGGAGATTGGTGATGGGATCTTTGAGGTTAAGGCCACTAATGGCGATACCTTTTTGGGTGGAGAAGATTTTGACCTCCGGCTGGTTGATTATTTCGCTGACGAGTTCAAACAGGAAAACGGTATTGATTTAAGAGGCGACAAACTAGCTCTGCAACGCCTCAAGGAGGCCGCCGAAAAAGCCAAGGTAGAGCTTTCATCAGCCCAACAAACAGAAGTGAACCTGCCTTTTATTACGGCAGATCAGTCAGGGCCGAAGCATTTAACCATGAAGTTGACGCGTGCCAAGCTGGAATCTCTCGTAGATGCTCTTGTAGAGCGCACCCGTACGCCGTGTCAGGCGGCTTTGAAGGATGCTGGTCTAACAGCCGGAGAAATTGATGAAGTGGTGTTGGTGGGTGGACAAACCCGCATGCCGCGAATTCAGACATTCGTTAAAGAATTATTCGGCTCAGAACCCAACACAAGCGTTAATCCTGATGAGGTGGTCGCCATGGGCGCGGCCATTCAAGCGGGTGTATTGCAGGGCGACGTCAAAGATGTGTTGTTGCTTGATGTAACCCCCTTGTCTCTCGGCATCGAAACTTTGGGTGGGGTGTTCACCCGGTTAATTGATCGCAATACGACTATTCCCACGAAGAAATCGCAGACTTTTTCAACGGCGGAAGATAATCAATCAGCCGTAACCATTCGAGTCTTTCAAGGCGAACGCGAAATGGCAAGCGACAATAAGTTGCTAGCCTCTTTTGATTTGGTAGGCATCCCGGCAGCGCCACGCGGCGTACCTCAAATTGAAGTCTCTTTTGATATTGATGCAAACGGCATCGTCAATGTGTCGGCCAAAGACACGGCTACCGGAAAAGAGCAACAGATTCGCATTGAAGCCTCCGGCGGCTTGAGTGATGACGATATTGACTCCATGGTCAAGGATGCAGAGACCCACGCCGAGGAAGATAAAAAGAGACGGGAAACAGTCGAGATAAGAAATCAGGCGGAGAGTTTAATCCACACCACAGAAAAAACCTTGACCGAGGCGGGCGATAAAGTAGGCGAGGACCAACGCCAGACCGTAGAGGCAGCCATAACCGCGCTCAAATCTGCTCTTGAGGATGAAAGCGCCAGCGGGGATAACATTAAAGAAAAATCAGCCGCCCTAGCGCAAGCTTCTATGGCGGTGGGTGAAGCGCTTTACAAAGCGCAACAGGAGAGCCAGAGTGAAGAGGATGGCGCCGGTGGTGATACGGCGGACGATAGCACCGGAAGTAATAATGGCGATGATGTCGTAGAGGCCGACTTTGAACCTCTTGATGACGAACAAGATGAAAAGAAAAACAGAGCCTCTTAATTCAGCGCAACCGCGGACGGTGGGATGCGGTAGGGAGCTGGAAGCCGGTTAGAACAAGCGGCGCGCTCATGCAGGCAGGACAAACAATACAAGCGCTATGGCCAAACGTGATTTTTATGAGGTGCTCAATGTTGATCGCACCGCCTCTCAGAATGACTTAAAAAAGGCGTATCGTACGCTGGCCAAAAAATATCACCCCGACCGTAACGCCAATAATCCGGAAGCCGAGAAGCACTTTAAAGAAATCAATGAAGCCTATGATATCTTAAAAGATGATCAAGCACGGGCAGCCTACGACCAGTTTGGTCATGCAGCCTTTGAAGGAGGTGGAAGGCCCGGCCAAAGCGGTTTTCAGAGCGGTGGTTTTGGCGCAGGGACTTCTAATTTTCCCGATTTTTCCTCTGTATTTGAAGATTTGTTTGGTGGTATCGGCGGTGGACACCAAAGTCCGCGAGGTCGTCGCGGGGGACAACACCGCCGTGGCAACGATTTGCAGTTTGACATGACCATTTCTCTGGAGGATGCCGCCCGAGGCAAAGAAGCCCATATCAAAGTCCCCACCGCTGTTGCGTGTGATGCTTGCGGGGGCAAGGGTGCGGCCCCCGGCACAGAGCCGGTATCGTGTCCTACGTGTGGCGGGGCGGGAGTTACTCATGCCAGCCAAGGTTTTTTCACCATAGAGCGCACTTGTCCGCATTGTCAGGGCGGGGGACAAATTATTAAAAGCCCGTGCATCCAATGTCATGGACGCGGGCGGGTTAGCCGAACACGAGAACTCTCAGTTAAAATCCCTGCCGGTGTTAGAGATGGCAACCGCATTCGCATGGCCGGAGAAGGAGAGGCGGGGCCTCAAGGGGGAACAGCAGGGGATTTATACATTTTTCTGTCTGTCCGTCCTCATGATTTATTTCAACGGGATGGCGATAATTTGTTTTGCGATATGCCCATCACCATGACCACCGCTGCATTGGGGGGTGACATTGAAGTACCCACTTTGATTAACGGCAAAGTCCGGTTGCGTATACCGGCGGGCAGCCAGACAGGTCGGCGTTTCCGTCTTAAGGGACAGGGCATGCCAATTATGCGCTCAAGTGCTCACGGGGATCTTTATGTGCGTGTAACTGTGGAAACGCCGGTTAATCTTAGCGATAGCCAACGGGCTCTTCTGCAAGAATTTGCTGAAAGCGCGGGTGAAAAAACCCATCCTGAAAGTCATGGCTTTTTGCATCGAGTGAAGGAGTTTTTTGACGGGATTGGAGAATAATGCAACTCGTCTGACATTACGAAAACAGCGCCCTCCGTTAACCACCACCCTTAGCCTGATTGCATTTCGGACAGGCGACCTGTCCGTTAGAGACAATCGTCTTCCCACCCTTGGTGTGCGGGACGATATGGTCAGCGTGCCACTCATGCCAACCAAGCTTCTCCCCACCACAATGCATTTTTATCTGGCAAACACCTTTACCCCGTCTAAAGATCGCCAGCCGTTGCTCATGTGAGAATGCCCGGGTCTCATCCTTGAACTCAATGTCAGGGAAATCAGAGAAGAATCGACGCTCGACATAATCCAATCTCCCCTGAATAGATTCTCTCGAATCGGTCGAAGAGCTGGTTAACCCTTTATATTCGATGAGGCTCGGGTCCCGTTCTTCCTCGTCAAGATTATCGTTGTCCCTTCGCTTCTTTTCGAAGTCAATAAACCACTGGGACAGTTTGACCTCGGTTTCTTCATGGACATAGCGACCTATGAGAGTTGAGCCGAGGCAGTAGAGAGTGATCGCGTTGTAGCGTTCCAGTTCGGGCGTTTTTTCTGGAAAGGCCCGATGGAGGTAGTCAAGCACATGGATGACCTTCTTTGCATCCTTGCAGTTGTCATCAAACCGGGTGTTTTCCTGATACATTCGGTTCAAGTCGCCATCGCGAATACTGGTAGGTCCACCGGCTATCTCCAAGCAGATCATCTGAGCCGCCACAAGGTCAAATGTAAATCTAGAATTGGTGAACTTGCAGTTTTCGAAAAACGGATGCTCTGCTATCCTCTTCACGAAATCCCGCATCTGCCCTGACATCGCGTTCCGTTTCTCCTGAGCCTTCAGCGTGGTCCCGTTCTGCAAACGTAGGAACATCTCCCGCACTTCGTCTTCTTCATCCGTCTTAACGGCGTCCTCAACGACAACCACATCAAGCACATATATGTCAAAGTTCCTGCGAAGATCAAAATCCAGATCATTATAATGTTTTCCAGCTATCTCATAACTTTTTCCAGCTTTATTCACGTCAACGACTGGGTCAGCGTCCTTGGCCAATGGAAATTCGCCATCACAGAACTCCCAGAGAGTTCGAAGCCGTTGTTGTCCGTCAACTACGGCGAACTCGTGTTGTGAATCATCGTCCAGCCGTTGCCAGTACATTTTGGGAATGTCATACCCACGCAGAATAGTATCAATCAGAAGCTGTTTCTGCTTTTGTGTCCAAACGGGTGGTCTCTGGTAATCCGGGGTCGGATCAACTATATTTTTGAGACCGCAAAGCGTAGGGATGGGATATCTTTCTTTACTTGTCCGCATGAAGTAACTCCTCAAAACAATGAATTACAATCTTCCGTGAGCCTCAACATAACATCTAAAAAAAAGCCTTTTTCAAAAGCATTTGGCCTATTGCTATGACCACCATAGCCCTCTACCGCCCAACTGTGGAAAACCATGATGTTATTTGGGTCTTTTTCTAATCCTTACCATTTACCAACCAGGGTACATCAATAATATTATTAAAAATCAACCCCTTATGAATGTCTGTTTGCCCAGCGCAACCACCCTACCTCTTAAAGGATTGGGGATAAATCTGTGGGTTTGTATTTTATGTTCTCAAAAATATACGCCTTTTTAAAGGCTTAAAGGATCTGCGTACCCTAAAGCACAAAACGGGAGAGGTCCGTGTTGTCTTTCAAATCACCTATATTGTGAGCTACAAAATCTGCATCCACCACAATGTTATCCCCGGTCCGCTCTGTAGCCGTAAAACTAATCTCATCCAAAACCCGCTCCAATACCGTATGCAACCGCCGGGCGCCTATATTTTCTACTTGCGTGTTAACCGCTACCGCAATATCCGCCAAAGCATCAATACCGTCCTCACTAAAAGTCAACGTTACCCCCTCCGTTTTCATCAGCGCTTCATACTGACGGATCAAACTCGCCTCAGGATCTGTGAGAATAAGACGGAAATCATCCCGACTTAACGGATTTAATGTCACCCGAATAGGCAACCGCCCCTGCATCTCCGGCAATAGGTCAGAAGGTTTAGCTACATGAAATGCACCCGATGCAATAAAAAGAATATGATTGGTACGCACTATCCCATGTTTGGTTGCTACCGTCGCACCTTCCAACAAAGGCAACAAATCACGTTGCACTCCCTCGCGACTCACATCACCACCAGCATGATCACTACGGGCACATATTTTGTCTACCTCATCCAGAAAAACAATACCATTATTTTCGACCGCCTTTAAAGCTTCTTGAGTCATCTGGTCTTCGTCAAGTAGATTATCCGCTTCCTCCGCCGTTAAAATCTCATGCGATTCACTCACGCTTACACGCCGCTTGCGGGTACGTTGCCCCATGGCCTTGCCAAACAAATCTCCAACGTCAAACATACCCATCTGCGCACCCGGCATACCCGGAATATCAAGTGCCGCTAAAGGATTACGGTTGTCGGCTATCTCTATTTCAATTTCCTGATTGTCCAACTCACCGGCACGCAACTGACGGCGCACATTATCACACTCCTCACGGGAAGCATTTTTGCCCGCCAACGCCTTTAAAACCCGCTCTTCAGCACGAACATGAGCCTGTGCTCTTACTTCCCGATGGCGCCGCTCCCGCACCATGGCGATGCCTTCCGCCACCAAATCACGAATAATCTGCTCAACATCCCGCCCCACATAACCTACCTCCGTAAAGCGGGTGGCCTCAACTTTAACAAACGGCGCTTGCGCCAACCGGGCCAACCGCCGCGATATTTCCGTCTTTCCAACACCCGTAGGCCCAATCATCAAAATGTTCTTAGGTAATACCTCCTCACGCAAATTATCATCCAAATGCTGGCGACGCCAACGATTACGCAAAGCAATAGCAACCGCGCGTTTTGCATCGGCTTGTCCAACAATATGTCGATTGAGTTCGGATACAATCTCACGAGGACTAAAAGCAACCGAATCCGTAACTGTACGCATCATACCCCTGCCTAACTATAAATCAGTGAGCCCCTTCAATGCTCTCCATTGTCAACGTCTTGTTGGTGAAAACACAAATCTCAGAGGCAATATCCATAGAACGCCGCGCAATAGTTTCAGCATCCATAGACGAATCCATCAACGCCCGAGCCGCCGCCAACGCATACGCCCCCCCGGACCCTATACCCACAACACCGCCTTCCGGCTCCAGCACATCACCGGCACCCGTCAACACAAAGCTCGCCTGCTCATCGGCTACAATCATCATAGCCTCCAAACGCCGTAAGAAACGATCCGTCCGCCAATCCTTCGCCAACTCCACACACGCTCTCATCAACTGTCCCGGGTATTGCTCCAACTTGGCCTCAAGGCGCTCAAAAAGAGTAAGAGCATCAGCCGTAGCCCCTGCAAACCCCGCTACAACATTTTGATCCGCCGCTCCCAAACGCCGAACCTTACGAGCATTGTTCTTCATAATAATGTTGCCGGTGCTTACCTGACCATCACCCACCATCACCAGCCTACTATCCTTGCGAACACATAAAATCGTTGTACCATGCCACGGCGACGCACCAGAGGTTGACATTTCAGAAAAAATCATAGCGCCAAAACCACATCCAAATGAAAAAAGAACTATGCCCTTCATGTGGCTTTTCTTATCTCCGGTCAAGGGTCTTAGGCGTTTTTCATGGGAGATGGGCGGTTTTATAAGGAATCAGGCTGGCACAACCGCCCAAGACCTGATAGAACGCCTGAATATGTAAAGCAAATGGTGTAACATTAATCTGCCCTCAGGGAGCACCCACGGCCCATGACTCAAAAAACGCCCGCTCGAACCGCCCAGCTGGACCGGAAAACAAAAGAAACGCAGATATCCGTCAACCTTAATCTGGATGGCACAGGTCAATATGATATCAGTACCGGCATTGGATTTCTAGACCACATGTTAGAGCAGTTAGCGCGGCATTCTCTTGTTGATCTTGATGTAAAAGCCACCGGCGATTTGCACATAGACCAGCATCACACCACAGAGGACACCGGCATTGTGATTGGCAGCGCGCTAGCTAGTGCCCTTGGCGAATATCGGGGCATTTGCCGCTTTGCTCATGCTCTTATTCCTATGGATGAAGCATGCACTCGGGTGGCGTTAGACATTTCTGGACGCTCGAGTCTTGTCTGGCGGGTTGACATGCCTCACGCAAAAGTAGGTGAAATGGACACTGAATTGTTTCGGGAATGGTTTCAGGCGTTTGCTCAATCAGCCGGCGTGACACTCCATGTTGAAAATCTGTACGGAATCAACACTCACCATATTATTGAGTCATGCTATAAAGGTCTGGCTCGGGCGCTCAAAGATGCAGTAACTATAGATCCACGCCAGCAAAGCGCCTTACCCTCCACAAAGGGTGTTCTTGGTAGTGTGAGATAAGTGGAATAAAAGCCCATTTAGGAGAACGCCCAAATGCGTAGTTATACAACTTACAAAAATTCTCTTATGGGATACGACGATGCAGGAACGTTTCTGATTAAAGAAGGTTTCAGTTGGTTTGGTATTTTTATTCCACTGTTTTTTCTTCTCTATCATAAAATGTGTCGGGTGGCAGGCGGTTTGCTGGTGACACGTTTTGGTGTTGACCTTATCGGGGCTAGCTTGTTTAGCAAGTATGTAGCTGGTGTAGCACCTATGCTCGCCGATGCTATTAATGTGTTAATGGGTTATGAGGGAAATAATCTACGCCGTTGGACTCTTAACCGATTGGGATATCGTATTGTAGCTGTAGTTGTGACCTCCGATTTGTTTCAGGCCGAGAGGCGATATTTTGCCAACAGCAACCCCTTGATAGGGCTTCCCCCCACGCAAACATACTCTCCTGAAAGCGTACGATACACCGTCCCTTTCCATAGTTATTATGAATCAGCCTTTGGTGTCTTTCCGCCATACGGCAGCGTTGTGTGAGTTCCGTCTCTGTAAACCATGTCTCCATGAACGATATTTCTGTCGCCATTATTGATTATGGCTCCGGCAATCTTCATTCTGCGGCCAAAGCGTTCGAGCGTGTAGCCCACGAACAGGGTGTAGGTGGTGCCGTTCAAGTAATAGCAAAACCGGAAGATGTCTTGAGAGCAACACGAATTGTGTTGCCCGGGGTGGGAGCTTTTGGAGATTGCCAAACAGGCCTTTCACAATATGAGGGCATGATTGAAGCTCTTACCGAATCTGTTGTAAAGGCTGGACGACCTTTTCTTGGTATTTGTGTAGGTATGCAGCTCATGGCCACCCACAGCCACGAGCATGGTCGTCGTCATGATGGGTTCGGTTGGTTGCCGGGCGATGTTATAGCCCTTGACCCCCAAGACTCTCAGGTGTCACCAAAACCAAAAAAAGAAAGTATCGCCTTGCCCGTTAAGGTCCCACACATGGGCTGGAATAATTTACGTATTCTTAATGGGCATCCGGTCTTAGAGGGTTTGGACAATACTAATTTCTATTTTGCGCATAGTTATCACTTAAAGCCCGCATCTTCTAAGCATCTTCTGGCAGAGGTTGACCATGGCAGGCGGGTGACAGCCGTTGCAGGGCGCGATAATATCATCGGCTTGCAATGCCATCCGGAAAAAAGCCAACATGCAGGCCTACGGCTTATTCATAACTTCCTGCGCTGGACGCCCTAAGAGTCTCATGGTTTTATTTCCCGCTATTGACTTGAAGGACGGGGCCTGTGTACGGCTTAAGCAAGGCGACATGGCACAGGCAACGGTATTTAATGATGCACCGGCCAAACAGGCTCAGGCGTTTGAGGGGCTGGGGTTTTCGTGGTTGCATGTTGTAGATCTTAACGGGGCCTTTGTAGGGCGGCCTGTTAATGATGCCGCCGTTGACGCTATCCTCGGAGGTTGTTCTTTGCCGGTTCAGTTGGGTGGAGGCATACGGGATAGAAAAACCATTGATATGTGGCTTGAAAAAGGCGTGCAACGTGTTGTTATCGGTACCAGTGCGGTGCGGGATCCGGTTTTGGTGCGGGAGGCAGCTCGTGATTGGGAGGGTCGCATCGCGGTAGCGCTGGATGCCCGAGAAGGGCGTGTAGCGGTTGACGGATGGGTCAATGCCAGCGACCTTTCTGCCACAGAGATGGCGTTGCGGTTTGAGGACGCGAAAGTAGCGGCCATCATTCACACAGATATTGACCGCGATGGGGTTCTCACCGGCTTAAACATTGAGGCTCATGTTGCACTGTCAAAAACGGTTACCGTTCCTGTGATTGCCTCGGGAGGTCTGGCGGGCATGGGCGATCTTAAAGCGCTTAAAACAGCCAACGCTGAAGGCATTGTTGGTGTTATTGCCGGACGCGCCCTCTATGACGGACGGCTTGATGCCCGTGAAGCGCTGGCGTTTTTAGCTATCAATGAAGGCCAAACGCCATGTTGAAAGCGCGGCTTATTCCCTGCCTTGATGTAAAACAGGGGCGGATAGTCAAGGGTGTACGGTTTGTCGATTTGCGCGATGCGGGAGACCCGGTGGCTGCCGCCATGGCTTATGATGCTGCCGGTGCTGATGAATTGTGCTTTTTTGATATAACAGCGAGCCATGAAGAACGTGGTATTTTATTGGATGTGGTACACCGCACGGCAGAAGCTTGTTTTATGCCTTTGACGGTAGGTGGCGGTATACGCACCTTGGGTGATATTCGCGAACTTCTTCTAGCAGGCGCAGACAAAGTTTCTATTAACACAGCAGCTGTTGAAGATAAGTATTTTGTGCAGAGGGCGGCAGATAAGTTTGGCTCTCAATGTATTGTAGCTGCCATAGATGCCCGTCAAGATACACCCGGGCGTTGGATGGTTTACACCCATGGGGGCCGGCACCCAACAGGACTTGATGCTATTGCCCACGCCCGTAACCTAACAGATCTTGGGGCCGGGGAAATCTTGCTTACCTCAATGGATCGGGATGGCACGCGGGAGGGGTTTGATTTAGAGCTAACCCGTGCCGTATCAGACGCCGTCCCCACACCCATTATTGCCAGTGGTGGTGTAGGAACGTTGGATCACTTGGTAGCAGGCGTTCGGGAGGGGCGTGCCGAGGCTGTTTTGGCGGCTTCTATTTTTCACTTTGGTGAACACACCATAGCCGATGCCAAAAACCACATGGCACGAGCGGGGATTCCTGTGCGCTTGGCAGATATTTATCAGGCCTGATTGTGGTTATTATAGGCGGCGTGTGATAGGTTTGCCGCCTGTGCTTCCGTAAACTCAGGTTACACCACAAACAGGAGGGGAACCTATGGTATCCGCCACTCATCTTGATGATCTTGAGCGCCTTGTACAATCACGCCAGAAGGCCTCCCCGGATACATCCTACACGGCCCAGCTGTTTGCAGAAGGTGTGCCTGTCTGCGCGCGTAAGTTTGGCGAAGAAGCTGTAGAAACTATTATCGCCGCTACTACCGGCAGCACTGATGAGTTGGTGCGCGAATCGGCCGACCTGCTCTATCACTGGATCGTTTTACTGGCAGCAAGGGGGGTAAGTGCTGATAGGGTCTATGATGAACTGGCAAGACGGGCGGGCACATCTGGCCTTGATGAAAAATCCACCCGCCGTTAATCGCTGAGATTTGAAGTTCATGTCTAACAGCCAACAAAAACTGGCATTACCCGAGGTGGGGAAACCCCTTACCTATCGCCGCTTTTCAGCTAGGGAGTGGGGGGCGTTACGAGCCGAAACTCCGCTTCCCCTCTCAGAAGACGAGCTAGCCCAACTCCGCGGACGCGGCGAAACCATTTCGCTCAGCGAAGTAGAACAAATTTATCTACCCCTCTCGCGATTACTCAATCTTTATATAGCTGCTACCCAAACCTTATATGAAAGCGAGCGAGAGTTTCTTGGAACCAGTCACGCTAAAACGCCTTATATTGTCGGCCTTGCAGGTAGTGTGGCGGTTGGCAAAAGCACAACCGCACGCATATTACGCACTCTTTTGGCACGCTGGCCCAACCACCCCAGAGTAAACCTTGTTACAACAGATGGATTTCTTTATCCCAATGCAGTGCTGGAACGCCGTGGATTAATGAGCCGGAAGGGATTTCCAGAAAGTTTTGATGTATCCGCTCTCATTGATTTTTTATCAGACGTAAAATCCGGCCTATCAGGTGTTAGCGTCCCAGTTTACTCTCACGCCTCTTATGACATTGTGCCAGACGAAACGCTCACCATTGACCAATCCGATATTTTGATCGTTGAGGGGCTTAACGTTCTTCAAACATCTCGCCACGGACAAAGCTATGACATACAACCCTACGTTTCTGACTTTTTTGACTTTTCTGTTTTTCTGGATGCCGATGAAGAAATTATCCGGCACTGGTATATTGATCGTTTTCTAGAGTTGAGACGCACAGCCTTTCGTGATCCTAATGCTTACTTTCACCGATACGCTGCCCTCAATGATGATGAAACCAAAGAGGTCGCCAACGACATATGGACAAGTATAAATTTGGTGAACTTACAACGCAACATTCTACCAACCCGTGCGCGGGCTGATTTAGTGTTGCGCAAAAGCGCCGACCATGCCATCAATGAAGTATGGCTCCGCAAACTATAGAGGTATTTATTAGGTAGGCGCTTTGGCAGAATCCTCCGCAAGATCCGCAAGGGAGGTATGAGGTCGCGCTCCATAATGACTAATCGCTTCTGCCGCCGCCAACGAGCCAAGCCAGCCGCACGAAGGCATATCATCTCCCCTTACAAACCCATAAAGAAACCCCGCTGCATAAAGGTCGCCCGCACCAGTGGTATCAACTAAGTGGTCAGTAGGATGGGTCTCAACAGGATAGACCTCTCCCTCCCGAACAATCACAGACCCCCACTCAGAACGGGTTATCACCATAGTGCAATGCTCCTCGCGTGCGGCATGTAGGGCCTTGTCAAAATTATCAACTTCATACAAAGCCATCACTTCAACTTCATTGCCAAACATAATATCTGCTCCTTGCTTGAGAAGATTAAGAAAATCTGAGCGGTGGCGATCAACACAAAAAACATCAGACAAACAAAAAGCCACAAGCCCCCCCGCCTGATACACAATTTTTTGAGCCTCACGAAACGCTAGCTGCGCACCAGCTATATCCCATAAATATCCCTCCATACAAAGCACCGCCGCCTGGCTCACTAAATCTTCGGATATGTCCTGCGGCATCAATCCAACGCTAGCCCCAAGATACGTGCTCATACTGCGTTGTGCATCTTGCGTTACCAACACAAGACACCGTGCGGTAGCGGCCCCATCACTTGCCGGTAGGGTTTCAAAGTGTACACCTTGTGCGCGAATATCATGAGTAAAGACCGTTCCCAGCTGATCATCACGTACTTTGCCAATAAAAGCTGCCCGCCCCCCAAAAGATGCTAACCCCGACACCATATTAGCTACACTCCCGCCAGACATTTCCATCGCAGGTCCCATACGGGAATACAATACGTCAGCTTTGTTTTCATCAATCAGAGTCATGGTTCCTTTTACAATATTCTCACGTTCTAAAAACTCATCGTCCGCCTCGGCGATAATATCCACAATAGCGTTACCAATCGCCACAACATCAAATGCTTTTTCTCTCATTATACTCCTGTTTTTTGGCGTTTTTCTGTAGGCCTGTTCCATCATAATATAAACATCTTTTACCAACTCCAAAAATCAGCCATGGTAATTTTATTTCGTAGCGTTTTATTCTCTTCCCTGACGCTAACAACCACACACACGATTCCCTTAAACGAGGCGAATTGTTTGCAGTACAGCCATCGTGGACAGGTTTTTGTGACAGGCTTTATCATTACCTTATCATACTCGTACCCGTTCTTAATGTCATAACACCTCAGCGCTCTACATAGCTGCGTCATTATTTGGTAGCGGTTGTTTTACCCTCCCAACCACAAATGTTATGAACGACACACTCATCACAACGAGGCTTACGTGCCGTACACACATAACGGCCATGAAGAATAAGCCAGTGATGGGCATGGAGGCGATATTTTTTCGGTACACATTTATCCAGTGCATTTTCCACCTCAAGAGGCGTTTTGCCGGGAGCAAGACCTGTACGATTGCTCACCCTAAAGACATGAGTATCAACCGCCATGGTGGGTAATCCAAAAGCGATGTTCAGCACCACGTTGGCAGTCTTACGTCCAACGCCCGGCAGGGCTTCCAAGGCTTCTCTATCGGATGGCACACCCCCATCGTGCTTATCAAGAAGTTGGCGAGACAAAGCAATTACATTTTTGGCCTTGTTACGATAAAGACCGATGGTCTTGATATAATCCTGCAAACGCGCTTCGCCGAGACGCACCATTTTGTCAGGTGTTGTAACAGACTTAAACAATTTTTCCGTTGCTTTATTGACGCCTTTATCAGTCGCTTGCGCTGATAAGACTACCGCGACTAAAAGTGTGTAGGGGTTGACGTGATCCAACTCACCGGTGGGCTTCGGGCGCTGTTCCTCCAGACGCTTAAAAAATGTGCCTATTTTACGGGCCTCCATTTTGTTATTCTCCATATCTTTTTCTCCCCCGTTTTCCTCTGCTACTCTGGGTTACTTATAACAAGAAACGGGTGGCGGGAGGCGACTCTCATCCAATAAAGTGCTCCAAGTTGATAGTTCGTAGTGAAATATTTGCTGGAATCCCCATAAGTCCAATTTCGGAGTTTATGTTACCATGCCGCTTTCCTCTTCCATACTCCCTTCCCCCACCTCCCAAGACTATGACCGCATCGCCAGTGCCATAGAGTATATTCAGGCCCATTATCGCGATCAGCCTTCTCTTGATGATATTGCTACCCACATTGGCTTAAGCCCTCATCATTTTCAGAAATTGTTTTCACGCTGGGCGGGTATTAGCCCAAAGGCCTTTGTTCAATCTTTAACCTTGAATCACGCTCAGCGTTTGCTTCGGGATACGGCGTCGATTTTGGAAGCCTCCCTTGAGTCTGGGCTTTCCGGACCCGGGCGGCTACATGATTTATTTATCACCCATGAGGCTATGACCCCTGGGGATTGGAAATCCCATGGGTATGGTCTTGAGATGTTTTATGGGTTTCACCACAGCCCCTTTGGGGCGTGTCTTTTGATGGCCACAGAGCGAGGGCTTGCCGGGGTAGCCTTTGCAGATAACACAAAAGTGTCGCATACAGCCACCCTTGAGGATATGACCCGCCGTTGGCCACGGGCGCGGTTTATAGAAAATCCATCAAAAGTTGCACCCTATGCAGATAGGCTTTTTTTTACACCAACCGACAAAACACCGCTTCATCTGATTTTAATAGGCACAGATTTTCAAATTCAGGTCTGGCGAGCCTTGCTTGCCATTCCCCGTGGTGTCCTAGCCACCTATACCGATGTTGCCCGCACAGCCGGAGCCGGGAAAGCCGCCCGCGCTGTTGGTAGTGCTGTAGGCCGCAACCCCTTGTCTTATGTTGTGCCTTGTCATCGGGTTGTACGCCGCGATGGTGAATTGGGCGGATATCATTGGGGTTTGGTGCGCAAGCGCGCACTCTTAGCTTTTGAAACCGCGTAGCGGAACTAGCTTGGGGGTTTTTAAATTTTCAGGACCTCTTTGCTGGTAACAACACCAGTTGCCCCTACCCTATAAATATAAGGCTCACCAGTACCTATATTAAGAGAAAGCACCTGATCAGAGGTCATACCCTCCAAACTCATAGACAACGCCCGCAAACTATTTCCGTGAGCGGTTACGAGTACCGTTTCTCCAGCCTCAATCCGTGGCGCAATGGCCTCTTTATAGTAAGGCAGAACACGAGCGGCGGTATCTTTTAAACTCTCACCACCAGGTGGGGGGATGTCATAACTACGCCGCCAGATATGAATCTGCTCCTTTCCCCAGCGTTTGCGGGCAGCATCTTTGTTAAGACCCGACAATTCGCCATAATCCCGTTCATTCAAAGATGCATCCACCACCACAGACTTGTCAGTCTGACCTAACACCTCAAGAATAATCCGATTGGTGTGTTGAGCGCGCCTCAATGCCGAGGTGAACACCCAATCAAAAACAAACCCTAGTTCCTTAAGAGCATAACCCGCTTGTCGAGCTTCCTCTTTACCTAGTGCTGTTAGATCTGGATCACACCAACCAGTAAACAGATTTTGCTCATTCCATTCGCTTTGTCCATGGCGGACCAAAACAAGACATCCACTATTCTCTGCATTTTTGGTGCTCATCCCCTACCATCCCGATCAGATAAATTCAGAACATCCTCCATGGTATAAAGACCCGGAGAGCGTCCCCTTCCCCATAAACAGGCCGCCACCGCACCACGCGCAAAAATACTTCGGTCTTCCGCTACATGTGCTAACCGAAGGTGCTCTTTTTCTGTAGCAAAAATAACGTCATGGTTTCCTGTTACACTACCTCCCCGAAGCACAGAAAAACCAATACCCCCCTCAGGACGCAGGCCGGGTTGCCCATCACGACCACGCAATACAACCTCCTCAAAAGAAACCCCTCGACCCGTAGCAGCAGCCTCCCCTAAAAGAAGTGCTGTGCCAGAAGGCGCATCCACCTTGTGGCGATGGTGAAATTCTGTAATTTCAATATCCCATGCCTCTCCCAATACCCCCGCTGCATGACGCACTAACCCCGCCAATAGCGTTATCCCAAGGCTCATATTTCCAGATTTAACAATCACTCCATGGTGAGCGGCAGCCCTGATACGCTCCTCATCAGCACCTGCAAACCCTGTTGTGCCTACAACACAAACAATGCGTGCTTGTGCTGCCAACGCTACCGACCTAAGACTCGTCTCGGGCGTAGAAAAATCAATAATGCCATCTACCTCTGCTACAACCGGTGCGGGATCATCCGTAACCACAGCTCCCACAGGAGCGAGACCTGCCTGTACACCGATATCTTCTCCGAGAACTTTTGACCCAGCTGATTCAAATCCTCCGCTTATGACGACGCCCGGTGTTTCTGCTAGTTGCCGGATTACAGCCTGCCCCATGCGCCCAGCGCATCCTGCTATTGCAATTTTCATATCACTCATATCTATTTCGCACTTCTTAACCGCACTTTTGATCGCCATGTGATATTATGAATCATATCACAGTATTTTAGAAAAAATCTGCTAACGACAGAATCGGATTATTGTACTGGAAGCAAAATAGCAAGACGACCCGGCGCACTCATTTTACCCGCCCTGAATGCGGCCTCATCGCCGAATCCGAAAAATATATCGCCCCGCACAACACCCCGAATAGCAGAGCCAGTATCTTGGGCTACCATAAGCCGCCGCCAAAGATGCTGGCCACCACCCGGTACGGAAACTTGGGTTTCCACCCACAACGGCACGCCTAAAGAAAACACAGATTGATCAACCGCCAAAGAGCGCTCTGGAATTAGCGGAACTCCCGCCGCCCCTACCGGACCGGTATCATCGGGCTTGAGGGCTTCCGGACGGAAGAAAATATATGCCTCGTTTTCCGCCATAACTGATGCTGCTTTATCGGGGTGCGCTTTAAGCCATGCACGGATGGATTGCATTGAGACCTTTTCTTTTTCAAGGGCACCACGGGCTACCAGAACCCGTCCGATGGGGGTATAAGGCCGCCCGGTCTTGCCCTCAAAAGCTACCCGTATCTCCTCTCCTCCCTCAAGGCGCACCCGACCAGAGCCTTGAATGTGTAAAAAAAAGGCTGCCACCGGGTCATCCACCCACACAAAAGCTAAATCACGAACCTCCGGTGCTTGTGCCGCTATAGCTTCTTCGATAATGGTACGGGCAGGCCAGACCCGTGTATTAAGATCTGGTGGGCGGCGCAATAAAGGGGTTTGATAAGTTCCACCTTGACTATAGGAACCATTAAGTATGGGTTCGTAATAGCCTGTAAAAAGACTGGTGGTCTGAGAAGGCGACATAATAAAATGCGGCTGAAAATAATCTTCAAAAAAGCGTTGCGCCGCCTTATCATTATACCCCGCAGATTTTATAGCACGAGCGGCCCTACAACTGTTGCCCCAGATTTCTTCCGGCAACAATAAACAAGAACGCTTATACGCTTTAAGGGCTTGTATATGATTATCACCGTGCCATGCCTCTAGATCTTCAAAAGATGCGGGCTCTAAAGTATATCCATCCGGAAAAGAAAGGGGTGTTTCGTAGTATCTCCAGTCTGCGTATGCCATATTTAATGCATCCTGCCACCCTGCATCACACGCCGCTAGCACAAGCGCTAAGGTTAGCATACACAATCTGAAGGCACACCCACCATATAACATTAAGAAAAATTAATGGGCAGCACTAGTAGCTACTAATTTCCAGTTTGGATTGCGAGAGTTCACACTGCGCTCAAAGGTCCACACATCAATGGCCTCACGAACAGAGATGGCATCGCCTTCAATAACCCGCCCCTCGCCATCTTTCACACATGACGTCATCTCGCTGACAAACTTAACAGTTACCTGCGCTTTTTCTTGAATAATAACGGCTTTCACAATATCGGCGCTTTTTAAGCCTACAAAACTATACTCAACACTCTCTACACGCTCCTCACGTTGCGTTATAATGGAATCAAAGCTTTCAAAAACCTGCGCCGACAAAAGACCACGCAACGTTTCTCTGTCCCCACGGGGAAACGCATTAACGATGAGTTCGTGCGCTGCCTGCGCACCTGATAAAAACCCTTCAGGAGTAAACTCACTGTCCACTTCACTAATATCAACAAGTCCCTGAGAGGCCGAGCCCCAATCGCTTTTATCTCTTGCCCCCCATTGATGGGCACCCTCAGCGGAGCTGACACTTTCGGTAGAGCTTTTATCCGCCCCTGTCTTGACATCAACACCAACCTTAGCGTCAACAGAAGTATCCCTACCTGTAAAGTGGTCTGTCTGAGGTCGGCGCTCATGGCCAGTCCTACGCCCTAAAACACTACGTAACTTCAGGAAAACAACAACCGCTAAAACCAGAAAAACGATATTGACAAGGTCAAATACATTTTCCATGGGCAACGCTTTCTATTATGGTGAAGTTGGCTAACATAAAGACCACTCTACGCTTCTTTGACAAACAGAGTAAATAGAAAACAGGCTACACAAGGATAATCCCTACCTCTATCGTAGCCGAACTTGTAGCTGGCCTTGTAAAACAACCTATTATACATCATATTTTCACTGTATTTCCATTAGGGTTTTGCTGTGATGCTTAAATTATGAACAGAGCCGCCTTACAATGCCCTAAAACTTGAGAAAAGGCTATATTTTGCGCAGGTTTGTTCTTCCGCTTGTCATAGCATTCCCGTTTATTGAGATTGCCCTGTTTATTGAAGTAGGCAGCCTTATAGGCGTAGGCGCTACACTGTTTCTGGTGATTTTATCAACAATGCTGGGCTTTAGCTTACTGCGCTATCACGGTTATATTACCTTTGCCCACCTACGGGCAGTACAGAATACTGATGAAAGCCCCGCAACCGGCTTTCTTAAAAAAGCCCTTGGCACCGCTAGCGCTATTCTTTTAATAATCCCCGGGTTTCTAACCGATGCTCTTGGGCTTTTACTCTTAGTGCCTATGTTACGGGAAACCATAGCCCGCCACATATTGACCTCCTCTATAGTTCAAAGCCGCTCTCCCCCAGGAACACAAAGACCAGAAAAATCAGGGGGATTTGTGATTGATGCCGAAGACTGGCATGAAATCTCCACCCCTAATTCTGCTCAATCCCGTGACGATGGCAACAGCCAAAACGGATCGTCTTCTCCATGGCAACCCTAAACCCCAACAAAAAGTCATAGAAATAGAGAGGCGCTTATGTCTGACGCTCCCCCTGAAGGACAACAAAATCAATCCCCCGCCAAAAAGCAAGAAAATCTGCACCCTGCGACACAGATGCGTATCCTATCGCAATATGTGCGGGATTTATCTTTTGAAAATCCGGATGCGCCACATAATTTGACAGATTTCTCAAACAAAGACCCAAAAATCGACGTCCAAATTAATGTCAATGGGAGGCGCTTAGCTGAAACCGATTACACCATAGACTTAAAAATAGAAGTTACTGCCAAATCCGGTGACTCAAGCAAAGGGACTAATACATTCTTTATGGTGGAACTTGTTTATGGCGGCCTATTCAGGCTCATTAATGTTCCGGAAGACGCTCTTCAACAGGTTATTATGGTGGAGTGTCCTAGGCATTTGTTTCCCTATGCCAGACGAGTTCTAGCAGATGCCGTTCGGGATGGTGGCTTTCCCCCTGTTATGTTAGACCCTGTGGATTTTGGACAATTATATGCTTCCCGCGTCAAGCATGACACAGTAAACACACCGGAGCCTTCACACATTAACGGATCGGGAACAGTATAATAACTCCTTTAAGAATTACCCGTCGCTAGAGAGACGCTTCCAGAGTGGAACAATGCCATCTGCAGCATCACGGGCTAGGCTTTCAACAAAAATATCATGAGATTTACGATCTTCATCGCTCAATCGTGGGGGCAACGGATGCAGCCGTGCCACACAGGCTGCCGTTGCAATACCACCATTTTGCCCACCATCGACCATTCCGCCGTCAGATGCCCCCATACTGACAAGCCCTAAATCCGGTTCACGACCTCCTAAAAGTTTCAGATAAACCTCGGCTAGAAGTTTAGCATCAAGTAAGGCGGAATGTTTTTCTCGCCCAGACAGGTCAATCTTAAAGCGCCTACATAGAGCATCCAGATTATTAGGACGACCTGGATATTTGCGTCGCGCTATCTCCAACGTATCAATGGCTCGATCTTCCGGAAACGGTGGCCAGTCAAGACGCTTAAGCTCCGCATTAAGAAAGCCCATATCAAAAGGCGCATTATGCATCACCAAAGGGGCTTCCCCTATAAACGATAAAAAATCCTCTACAATATCAGTAAAGACTGGTTGGTCAGCCAGAAACGTATCATCCAGACCATGGACCTTCCAGGCGACCTCCGGCATGGCACGCTCCGGATTAACATAGGTATGATACTGTTCTCCCGTTGGCACATAATTGATTAATTCTATACAACCAATCTCAACAATGCGGTGATCTTCATCCACTTCAAGGCCGGTGGTCTCTGTATCCAGAACAATCTCTCTCATATCTCTCTTTTCTAATTTCGCTGCATCGCTTGTTCACGCAGTTGTGCTACTATTTTTTTCACCTGCTTAAAAGCATAATCAAGCCCCTGACTACTATCTACAATATAATCAGCCCGCTCCCGTTTTTCTTCATCAGGCATTTGAAGAGCTAAGATAGACTCGAACTTCTCCTCCGTCATACCCTCCCGCACCAAAGCCCGCTCTCGTTGCATATCAGCAGGTGCACTTACCACAACCACAGCCTCAACCCTTTCCTCCCCTCCAGTTTCAAACAACAAAGGAATATCCATAACCACCAGCGCCTGAGCTTGCGATATAGCGGTTTTTAAAAAATCACGCCGACCCGCCTCAACAAAAGGGTGAACAATGTCCTCAAGACGGCTGACCGCCACTTTATCTCCCAAAACCAATTTCGAAAGCACCACCCTGTCAATCCCCCCACCTGCATCCACAACGCCCGGAAAGGCAGCAGCGATAGCCGTGACAGCCGCTCCACCCGGGGCATACAACTCTCCCACCACCGCATCAGCATCGTACACCGGAACCCCGAGACTCTGAAACATTTTAGCCGTTTCCGACTTGCCCATTGCAATAGAGCCGGTCAACCCCACAACAAAGGGACGACCGGACAAAGGACGAAACGTAGAAGTAGAAGACGGCATAAGACTCTGTTCTATCACAAAGATAGACGATCGATAATATGGCGTCTCAACTCTTCTGTGACCTCAGGGTGCACTCCGAACCATGCCTCAAACCCAGGCACCGCTTGATGCAACAACATACCCAAGCCGTCTACCACCCTAAGACCTCTAGCCGCCGCCGCCTGCAAAAGGGGTGTTTCAAGTGGCGTATAAACAACGTCACAAACCACTGCTTCCCGAGGTAGCATCGCAATATCGAACTCAAGGGGCGGGGCACCTGTCATACCCAACGTGCTGGTGTTAACCAAAAGGCTGGCGTTGGTAAGACAAGAAGATAAGCGCTCTTTATCACCAAAGGACAAGACGTCCCCTGCCACCCCTAAATCATCCATAATTGCTTGACCCTTAGAAAGGGTACGATTGACCACAGAAAAAAATGACACGCCAGAATCCGCTAAAGCCCCGATAACCGCCCGCGCCGCACCGCCTGCTCCTATAATAACCACCGGCCCTACCTGCCATGTTGGGGTCTGGCTTTGAAGCCCTGCTATAAACCCGACCCCGTCTGTATTGTACCCTATCACATTATCGTGGGTAAAAACGAGAGTGTTAACCGCCCCCAAATGGTGGGCAGCTTTGTCCAATTTTCCATATTTTTGCACATAATCAAAAACTGCTATTTTGTGAGGAACCGTTACATTAACCCCCGCATAGTCTTGTGCACGCATATCATTCAAAGCGCTTTCTATGTCATCAGGTTTTATGGCGATGGCCTCGTAACGTCCCTGAGTTATGCCATAAGTGCGCAACCAAAATTGATGAATAAGAGGTGAGCGGCTATGCTCTATAGGCCAACCTATAACCCCTGCTCGTATTTCTGCCGCATTATTCTTATTCACTACATCAGGCACTATGAACCCACCACCCCCCGATGACGTAAGGCCTCCAGCAGTGGCAAGAGGGGGAATCCTAAAACTGTAAAATAACTGCCTTCAATTTTGTCAAAAAGCTGAACGCCCACGCCCTCCAGATGATAACAGCCAACACTACCTAGAATATCCTCCCCGACTCTCTCTAAATATTCCTCTAAGAAACCATCACTAACTAAGCGCATAGTCAGCACAGCTCGGTCACAAAAACGCCATTCTATCATGCCAGCTCGAGCTATAACTACAGCACTATAGAGTTCATGAGAGCGACCTCGCAACGCCTCCAGCGTACGCCGTGCGCCTGCCATATCTTTGGCTTTGTCAAAAAAATCACCTTCACACCATAAAATCTGGTCGGCTCCAATGACAAAAGAAGCCGGCTCTTCACTACTGACCGCTAGCGCTTTAGCTTCAGCTAATGCGCTCGCCAAAGTTTTAGGGGCAACCCCCTCAAGTTGATCCTTTATCGCAGCCTCATCAACGCCAGATGCCTGCACGGTGCATATTAGCCCTGCACTCTCAGCAAGTCGTCTGCGGCTTACGCTGGTGGATGCCAAAATCAAAGGCACACTCCTATCAAGGTGCATAATCTTCCTGACGCTTTGAGTACAAATCAAGTATGGCGGCTGCAGTCTCCTCAACCGAGCGGCGGGTCACATCAATCACCGCCCATCCCCAGCGCGTAAAAAGTCGACGCGCATCCTGCACTTCATCATTTACTAGATCTTTATCTACGTAATTGGTTTGTCGGTTTTCTACTAAAACCGACATGCGATTGCGCCTCACCTCAATCAAGCGTTCCGGATTTGTTGTTAACCCCACTATGAGAGGATGCTTAACCTCCCCGAGGATAGGGTCTAGTGGAATTCCCGGTACAATAGGTACATTAGCTGCCCGAATACCTCGATGAGCCAGATACATGCAGGTTGGAGTTTTTGACGTGCGGCTAACTCCCACGAGGATAACATCAGCTTCGTTTAAGGTCTCAGTCATCTGTCCGTCATCGTGAGCGATGGTATAATCAAGAGCCGCCATACGTTTAAAATATTCTGAATTCATAACATGTTGACCTCCCGGGCGATGAGTAGACTCGCTACCTAGGTAGTGACCAAGAGCTTCAATAGCTGGGTCCAGAACTGATACATGAGGTATAGACAGAATATGGCATTGGCTTTCCAGTTGACGGCGCAAGTTATTATCAACCAGTGTGTACATAACCATACCGGGTTTTTCTTGAATAGCAGAACACACTCGCTCTAGTTGACGAGCACTCCTCACAAGAACATGAACGTGTTCAACGGGGTTCGCCATATCATATTGGGCACATGCAGCGCGAGCTATGGTATTGAGCGTTTCACCAGTTGAGTCCGATATAAGATGGAGGTGAAAGATATCCTTATTATCAGACATAAAAATAATAACTTTCGAATACTAGAGCCTCTATGAAGTGGGAAAACATAGTTAATATCAAGTTAATAAACTGTACATTTTATAGTCGGAGGACCTCAATTCAAAAACAGTTAGAATATGTCCTCTGTTCTCCCTTACTTTTTTCCACCGGAAAAAATACATATCCAGCCTTTACGGAATAATGTGGAGAAGAATAATTCACGATTATAGCATATTTTCCCACATCTCTCTTTTAATTATTGGCTCCATTAATCAATGAAATAGACAAGAGAACATATGAAAATCATCGTGTAAGTTTCCATCTACGCCTATTGTCCACATAGTTCTAAAATACTTAAGACTTCTTTTAAACATGAGAAGCCGTAACTTCGCTGTACACAAGTTCAGGAGAATTTATGATATACACATGACCCACAGGGATTCACATCTATCTACTCCTTATATTATAAGACTCTATATATTACAAAGGAGATAAACAGATAACAAGGAAACATGACAGAACATTATCTAAACAATACAAAACATTTTCATTCTGTTTTCTCAGATGAAATTAATTTTTCAAGACCTCCACCGGTATGGTTTATGAGACAAGCAGGGCGCTACTTACCGGAATACAAATCATTACGCGCACAAGCAAAAGATTTTCTGGATTTTTGTTTTACTCCCTCTCTTGCAGCAGAAGCAACTTTGCAGCCTATTAGGAGATTTAATTTTGATGCAGCTATTCTCTTTGCAGATATTCTTCTTGTTCCATATGCGTTAGGACAGTCTGTACGTTTTGAAGAAAACATTGGGCCTGTTCTTGAATCTCTTAGCGGTAACCCAACCCTTCTCAGTAGATTGTCTCCTGATAATGTCATGGGATGTCTTGACTGTGTTTATGAGACAGTATCTCGTGTAAAATCAGAGCTTCCATCTGATGTTGCTCTGATTGGTTTTGCCGGTGCGCCGTGGACGGTTGCCACTTATATGATTGGTGGGAGAAGCACAAAGGACCGTGCTCCTGCTCTTGCATATGCTTCTAGGAAACCACAGGAGTTAACCTTTTTATTAGATATGTTGGTTGAGGCCACGGTTCCTTATCTTGAAGGACAGATAAAAGCAGGCGCTGAGGTTATTCAGTTGTTTGACACGTGGGCAGGGGATTTATCAGAATTTGATTTTGAGTCTTATGTTATCAAGCCTACTGCTGAGATTGTTCGACGGCTTAGAAGTAAATACCCTCATGTGGATATAATTGGATTTCCTCGTGGGGTTGGTAATCTCTATGTGGACTATGTCAAACGGACTGGTGTTTCGGGGATTAGTATTGATGCTAGTGTTGAACCTTCATGGGCGGCACAGCATCTTTGTCCTTTAGGAGTGGTTCAGGGTAATATTGACCCTGAGGTGGTGGTACTGGGGGGTGAGGTGATGGAGGCCAGCGTTGCTAGATTGCGAGAAACCCTTTATGGGTTGCGTTTTATTGCAGGCCTTGGCCATGGTATTCTACCTCACACACCACCAGAGCATGTAGCAGAACTGGTAGATGAGATAAGACGTATGCCATGAGGGGAAACCGTGAGCGCCCAACTAAGTAAGAAAGGGGAAAAAGAGAGATGGGCAGTTGTTCTGCTTAATTTGGGCGGACCGGATAGTCTTAAATCTGTGCGTCCATTTCTGTTTAATTTATTCAGAGATAGGGCAATTATCCGTGCGCCGACTTTAGTGAGGTTGCCCCTTGCGTGGTTGATTTCAACACGCCGTGCTCCCGTAGCCCGCGCTATATACGAAGAGATAGGTGGACGCTCTCCTATTTTGAAAGAGACTCAGGCTCAGGCCCAGTCCCTTGAATCTCACATAACAGAAGAAGTAAACAACGTAAAAATCCGCGCGTTTATTGCCATGCGATATTGGCATCCCCGCGCCTATGAAACGGCACAAGCGGTGGCCGCCTTCAAACCTGACCGCCTTATTGTGTTGCCATTATATCCACATTATTCAACCACCACCACGGAATCCTCTCTACAAGACTGGAATAAAGCTGCTTACAGTGCAGGCCTTAACATTCCCACTCATGATATTCATATTGTGTGTTGCTATCCCGAAGAGCCGGATTTCATAATTGCCCATGCTGAACTCATAGTCCCCCATCTTGCCGTTTCTCCTGAAAGTAACACTCGCCTTTTATTTTCAGCACACGGTTTGCCAGAGAGAATTGTGGCCGCCGGTGATCCCTATCCCCACCAAATGAGAAAGACGTGTGAGAGCGTTATTAAAGCCTTGAGGTCATTAAGAGCAGGTTCCCCTGACCCGGAATGGAAACTTTGTTATCAAAGTCGGGTAGGACCCCTTGCATGGATTGGTCCCTATACGGAAGATGAGATTATCCGTGCGTCTAATGAGAAAAAAAATATTGTCATAGCTCCTATATCTTTTGTTTCAGAGCATTCTGAAACCCTTGTGGAACTGGATATTGAATATAAACATTTGGCCGACGCTCATGGGGCTGCAAGCTACCGACGCGTACCGGCCTTGGGGACAAATCCGGCGTTTATAAAAGCTTTAGGGAGTCTTGTCAGGCGTGCGGTCAAGAAAGAAGGGTTAATGTGCCCTGAAGATACGCCAGGCTTTCCCTGTGCAGCGGATGCTCTACAGGCTGTGTTATGAGCGCTGTTGTAACGTTTCTTGAGAACTCGTATGTATGGCTTAAGGCTTTTCATGTAATCGCTGTTGTGTTTTGGATGGCGGCGTTGTTTTATTTGCCGAGGTTGTTTGTCTACCACGCAGAAGCGGGGGATGATGCCGTACGTGGTGTGGCGTTTAAAACTATGGAGAGGCGTCTGCGACGCGGCATTATGACTCCGGCTATGATAGTTGCGTGGCTCTTAGGGGGTCTGCTTTTAGTGGCCGGAGGATTTAGTGTTTTTGGAGAGGGTTGGTTTTGTCTGAAAATCATTTTTTTATTGGGGTTAACAGGGTTTCATGGTTTTTTAGCTCGTTGTCGGCGGGGTTTTGAGAGAGATGCCAATCGTTACAGTCCCCTTTTTTACCGTTTTGTTAACGAAGTGCCACCACTTTTAGCAATCTTTGTTATTGTTTTGGCTATTGTGCGTCCTTTTTGAGCATGCAAACAATATCGCGCTCTAGGTTGCAGTTTTCCTCTGTATTTTTTGCTTGCAACAAGACTTTCATCATTATATAAAGGGGATACCTAACTGGTAAACAAAAGCCGTTCTGATTTGCGCTTTGGATACCTTTCATAATCTTCTTTATCTGTTTTCCTTGACGTCAAGCTTCTGTGCGAAAAGCATGTGCTAGGCGACATGCGTCCGGCAGGATGCTTAGAGGTCAGATTATCCCCCTATTGTCATCGGCACATTAGTGCTACGCCCCTAAAAATTTTCCCCACAACATACCTTAAATTATAAGTGAGGCACCATTATGCAGAAAATGAAACTGCAAGAACTAAAGGCCAAACAACCAACAGAACTCCTAGCTTTTGCCGAAGAACTGGAAATTGAAAATGCCAGTGCCCTGCGTAAACAGGATATGATATTTGCCATATTAAAAAAACTGGCCGAACAGGAGGTTAGTATTTTCAGTGAGGGTGTTGTTGAGGTTGTGCAAGACGGCTTTGGATTTTTGCGCTCAAAGGAAGCCAACTATTTACCCGGTCCTGATGATATCTACATAAGTCCCAATCTGGTAAGGCGGTTTTCATTGCGCACAGGTGATACGGCAGAAGGAGAAATCACCGCGCCTCGCGATGGAGAGCGTTATTTTGCCTTAAACAAGGTAACCTCTATCAATTTTGAAGACCCTGAAAAAACCCGCCATAAAATCCATTTTGACAATCTAACGCCTTTGTATCCCGATGAGGGAGTGGTCATGGAGATTGATAATACCGATGATAAAAAAGATTTATCAACCCGCGTCATTGATATTGTAGCCCCTCTGGGCAAGGGACAGCGTGCCCTTATTGTAGCCCCCCCCCGCACCGGCAAAACAGTTCTTCTGCAAAACATAGCTCACTCAATTACGGCTAATCACCCGGAATGTTATCTGATTGTGTTGTTGATTGACGAGCGTCCGGAAGAGGTGACTGATATGCAACGCTCTGTTCAGGGGGAGGTTATCTCGTCCACGTTTGACGAGCCTGCCACCCGTCACGTGCAAGTAGCGGAAATGGTCATCGAAAAAGCCAAACGCCTTGTGGAGCATGGTCGTGATGTTGTTATTTTGTTGGATAGCATCACCCGTTTAGGGAGAGCCTATAATACGGTGGTGCCTTCTTCCGGTAAGGTGTTGACCGGTGGTGTGGATGCCAATGCTTTGCAACGCCCAAAGAGGTTTTTTGGGGCGGCCCGTAACATAGAAGAGGGGGGATCCTTGACGATTGTATCCACAGCGCTGATTGACACAGGCTCTCGTATGGACGAGGTGATTTTTGAAGAGTTCAAGGGAACCGGTAATTCAGAACTGGTGCTAGACCGAAAGGTAGCGGACAAGCGTGTGTTTCCGTCAATTGATATCCTCAAATCAGGCACCCGTAAGGAGGAGTTACTGGTGGACAAAGCAGCTCTTCAGAAAATGTACATTTTGCGCCGGATTCTTAATCCTATGGGATCGGTGGATGCTATTGAATTTCTGCTGGATAAACTCCGCTCTACCAAGACTAACAATGAGTTCTTTGACTCTATGAATACATGAAAGCGCTGATAATTACCACGACTATGGGTAGCGTTGTAGGCTAGTGCTAGTTACGGTTTGTGCTGGACAAACAAGCCTTATCTGGAAATAATAGGGAACAGTGTCTAAAGCGGAGCATGGAGTCCGTAGAAACCAGAGAAGGAGTATCCATCATGGTTAGCAATGTCTCTTACCCCTCTTCTGTATCCTCCCCTGTTGATTCCAAGGAGCGTGCAGTCTTTACTGCCATGGATCATAGTACGGCGGAAGATTGGATGAAAATAGGTGCCGCCGCCCATCCCTTTCAGGCGGGGCTTGCTGATAGAGTTTTATCTCATCTTAAATTACTGGATGGTGATTTCGGGGGTTTTGCCGTTGACCGGTTAACTCACTCGCTACAATCGGCGACATTGGCTCACAAGGCAGGTAAGGATGAGGAATATGTTGTGTGTGCGTTGTTGCACGATATGGGCGACACGCTAGGATGTTATAATCATGCCGATATTGCTGCAGCTGTCTTGAAGCCGTTTGTTTCAGAGAAAAACCATTGGATGGTTGAGAAGCACGGTATCTTTCAAGGCTATTATTTTTTCCATCATCTGGGTCTTGACCGGGAAATGCGCGAACAGTTTAGAGGCCATCCTCATTTTGAGTATACGGCGCAGTTTTGTCATTTATATGATCAAAACGCGTTTGACCCATCGTATGAAACTATGCCGTTGTCAGCTTTCGAGCCGATGGTGAAACGGGTTTTTGAGCGTCCTAAAAACAGCATCTACAAACGCGAAGCAGCTGAATAGCAAGCCGTTTTATAGCATCAAGTAAGCAAGGCCGGACTCAGGAAATATGAGGCTGGCCTTTATTACTTTAGTAAGAGGATATTTGAGTTCCTAAATACAGATAACCAATACAATCTTGGGGAGATGTAAAGAGTGGTCGTGAATATGAACGGTTGGCATCGTGTAAGCTACACAAGACAATAAAAAACTAGGAAACTCTCTATAAAATGCGTTTGTCCTGGAATGAGATTCGTATCCGTGCCGCTGCCTTTGCTAAGGATTGGGAAGGTGAGGGCTATGAAAAGGGGCAAACGCAGCTTTTCTACCGCGACTTTTTCAAGGTCTTTGGTGTGTCCGTCCGTCGTGTCGCCAGCTTTGAAGAGCCGGTTAAGAATTTGGGCGACAGGCGCGGTTTTATCGACCTGTTCTGGAAAGGTGTCGTTCTGGTTGAACAAAAAAGCATCGGGCGGAATCTTAAGAAGGCAAAGATACAGGCGTTAGATTATTTCCCGGGTCTGAAAGATACGGATCTTCCCCGTTGCATTCTTCTCAGCGACTTCCAGAGCTTTGAGTTGTACGATCTGGAGGAAGATGACGCGCTCTCAATAACGATTGCCGACCTGCCAAAACATGTGGAAAAATTCGGTTTTATTCTTGGAGTACAGAAACGCTCATTTAAGGATCAGGATCCGGTAAACATTCAAGCGTCCGAACTGGTCGATAAACTACACGACGCACTTGAGGATGTCGGGTATACAGGCCATGATCTTGAGCAGTTTCTTGTCCGCACTGTTTTTTGCTTATTTGCGGACGATACCGGCATTTTCGAGCCGCGCGATATCTTTCTTGACCTTCTGGAAAACCGAACCCGCGAGGATGGTTCCGACCTTGGCGGCTGGTTATCTCAGTTGTTCCAGATACTGAATACACCTGAAGACAAACGCCCCAAGAACCTTGATTTGGATCTTGCCCGCTTTCCGTACGTGAATGGTGATTTATTCCGTGACCCTTTGCTGATCCCGTCTTTTGATACCGTCATGCGGCGCAAGCTGATTGATGCTTGTCAATTTGATTGGTCTGGTATATCCCCTGCGATATTCGGTTCACTTTTTCAGTCGGTGATGGATAAAGATGAACGTCGTGCACAAGGTGCACATTACACGACCGAGAAGAACATCCTCAAGGTAATCGAGCCCCTCTTTTTAACCGATCTTAGAGACGAGTTTGACCGCCTCAGGGTCCGCAAGGACAGTCGACGTCGTGTCGAATTGCAGGCATTTCATAAACGTCTGGCCGCTCTGACATTTTTTGATCCGGCCTGCGGCTGTGGCAACTTCCTGATTATTACCTATCGTGAATTGCGGGTTCTTGAGATCGATTTGATCCGCGAGCTTCGCGCTTACCGCACTAGTGAAGACCAGCAAGAGCTGGACGCCGCTGATCTGTCACTTTTGAACGTCGATCAGTTTTACGGGATTGAGATTGGCGAATTTCCCGTTCGTATCGCTGAAACCGCGCTGTGGATGATTGACCACATCATGAACAATAGGCTCAGCTTGGAGTTCGGGCAGAATTTTGTGCGTATTCCGCTCAGGAAATCGCCGCATATTGTCCATGGTGATGCACTGGAAACAGATTGGGCCAGCGTTCTGCCGCCCTCAAAATGCAGTTTCATTTTGGGCAATCCACCTTTTAGTGGTGCGAAGCATCAAAAGGACGAGCAACGCTCACAGGTTCACGCCATTGCGGCCTTGGGCAAGTCTGGGGGTACATTGGATTATGTCACTGCGTGGTTCATTAAGGCAGGTGAGTATGTAAAAGGCACGTCTATACACATTGGTTTCGTGTCAACTAATTCCATAACCCAAGGTGATTAGGTAGCACAGCTTTGGCCAATCCTGTTTGAGCGCTACAAGCTGGAAATTACCTTTGCCCATCGCACCTTCGTCTGGGGTTCTGATGTGCGCGGCAAGGCTCATGTGCGTGTTGTCATCATCGGGCTAACAGAATCCAAGGCTGTTCCAAAGGATCGGCGGTTGTTTTCCTATGATGACATTAACGGCGAACCCCATGAAAGTGTACACACTGCCCTATCACCCTACCTGTTCGACGCAAGCGGCTTGTTTGATTCGCACATTGCGGTACGGGAAGAGAGCCAACCTATAAATGGTTTGCCGAAATTAATTACAGGATCTCAGCCAATTGACGATGGAAATTTCATTATAGGTTCTGAAGAATACCATCCATTGAAGAAAGAAAACCCTGAGTTTGCATCTTGGTTTCGGCCGTTTATAGGTGCACGGGAATTTATTCAGGGTTCAAAACGTTATATTGTTCACCCTGCTTCAATACCACCGCAGATAGCTAAAAAATTAAACGGATTGAGCAGGCGCCTTGAGGCCGTTCGAAAATTTCGTCATGCAAGCAAGAGAATATCAACAAAAGCGATTGCCGATAGTCCAGGCGAATTCGGCGTCACAGTCATTCCAGACGAGCCATTTCTCGCGATTCCGCAGGTGAGCAGTGAACGCCGTCAATATGCGCCTATCGGCTGAATTAATCCGCCATTAATGCCGAGTGATAAGCTCCGTGTTTTACTCGGCGCTACAAAACCTCTATTTGGCGTCTTAACCTCGTCAATGCACATGGCTTGGATGCGCCTTGTCACAGGGCGTCTGGAAAGCCGTTACATGTATTCTGTCGGCGTGGTTTACAACACCTTTCCAATGCCACCAGTTTCTGAATTTGTTTTAGGGAAATTGGAGCCTTTGGCTCAGGCCGTGCTTGATGCCCGTGCGGCGCACCCAGATTCAACGTTAGCGGATCTGTATGATCCCGACCTGATGTCATCGGTGTTGCGTAAAGCCCATCAGGCACTTGACCGCTCCGTCGACGGTCTTTACCGCAAACAGGCCTTTTCATCGGACCGTGAAAGAGTAGAGCATCTGCTGGCGATGTATGAAAAAATGAAAGCCCCTCTGGCAGATAAGAGTGGAAAGAAGACCATTGCAAGAAAGCAGACTACTAAGAAAATCAAAACACGAGTTGATTCATGATACTTAAACTGAATTCAATAGACGGTTTTTATGAACTGTGGATTAACGCATATGCGTATTGAAAAAATCTGCGGTACGATTGTTGGCGAGTTTAGCTGCAGCTTCATCAAAATGAGCCCCGCCCTGCCGTGCAAAGGCGTGGTCCTGGCCCTCGTAAACATGAATACTGGTGTGAGTATTTTTATCTAACCCGGCGCGTATCTGAGCCTGAGCCTCCGGAGGCACGAATTCATCTTTGGAAGCTATATGGAGCATAAGGGGATTTTTTATCTGCACTGCTTCTGTTAAATAGTTTTGAATGTTGACACCGTAATATCCAACACTGGTATTGATATCGGTGCGACAGGCTGTAAGGTATGCCAGAAGTCCTCCCAGACAATAGCCCACTGCGCCAACTTTGCCTGTGCAACTATCAAGACTGCGCAGATGACTTATAGTATCGGCGATATCATCAACACCACCATCTACATCAAAACGTCCGAACAGGTCAAAGGCTTGCTGCCAGTCTTGCTCGTTTTGATCTGTGAGTTCAATGTCGGGTTCAAGCCGCCAGAATAAATCCGGACAAAGGGCTGTGAAACCTGCGCCGGCAAGATTATCGGCAATGCCACGTATGACGGCATTAACGCCGAATATTTCCTGAATAACAACAATACCAGGACCTCGTCCGCTGTCCGGTGTTGCCAGATAGCCGCTAAACGAACCGGCACGACCTTTGATAGTTATAGATGTTCCGCTCATAGGTGAATCCTTCATATTTTGTGTTGCCAGATGAGTTTGGCGGGGGAAAGAGGCCTCGTCAAGAGCGGGGTCTGAGCGCCTGTATGATAGCCTCCGGCGTCTTAAGACGAGGCGTACACATCTGGCCACGGCAGATAATAACCCCGGCAGGGGAGGTGGAGTCATAACGCACAACATGAGCCGGTGGTGCGGCCTTTAGAGCAACCGCATGTAAAGATTGCGCGACCTTTCCTCCACACAAAGTTATCTCTACGGCGTTGAACAGTTGGTCCATACCGTTAAGAAAGCCCGCCATGGCAAAAGCATTGTTGGCAGAATCTCCTGAAAATGCCCGTGTGTGAGTTTCTGTCCGTGCTTGCCAGTCTGCCTCGTCATCAAGGGAGTTAAGACGTGCAAAAACATCTACCATCACCCCATTGGCGGCCGGGGTAGCATTATCGTGGGTTGGACGGGTGTGCACAATGAGGGCTTCGGCATCGGAGGCGGTATAAAAATAACCTCCCCGTTCTTTGTCCCGATAGTAATGATCAAACAGAGTAAGCCAATCTGTTGCCGTGGCGAGATATTTATTGTCTCCGGTGGTCTCAAACAGCATAAGAGCAGCGCGTATCATGTTGGCGTAATCATCGGAGACTGCAAGCCCGCCGCATTTTCCAGCACACCATGAGTGATGCAACCGTCCATCTTGCATCATAGCATTGACCACAAAGTCAAAAGCCTTGAGAGCGGCGTCAAGCCAGTCCGGCCTGTTGAAAGTAAGACCCGCCTGCGCCAAGGCCTGGATGGCAAGACCGTTCCAGTCAGCCAGCACTTTGTCGTCTAAAGCAGGGGCTATGCGTTGAGCGCGGACAGCAAACAAACGAGCGTGGGCTTCAGAAAACCGGCTTTCTGTTTCCTCTGCGAGTTCTGTGTCTTTTTTTGGGGATGTGTTGATGTCTAAGCGGTTTAGAATGTTGACATTTTCCCAATTGCCCTGGGGAGTTATGTCATAGGCCTTGCAAAAATCCTCTGCATCTACCCCTAAAACCGAGAGTACCTCGTCATAGGACCACGTATAAAACCTACCTTCACCTCCATTGCTGTCCGCATCAAGAGAGGCTGCAAACGCTCTCCCCGGCAGAGTCATCTCGCGTATCATCCAGTCTATAGTTTCACTAACCTGTAGCCGATAATGTTCCCTACCGGTGGTGCGCCACACTGTGGTGAGGAGAGAGACCAACAGAGCATTGTCGTAAAGCATTTTTTCAAAATGAGAGGCTAACCACCTCCTCGTCCGTTGAATAACGTGCAAACCCTCCCCCTAAATGATCATAAATACCGCCTGCACACATACCATCCAGAGCTCGCGTGACGGCATTTTGAAGATCTGTATCATTTGTGCGCACTCCAACCCGCCATATGAGTTCTAAAATCATCGGTTGAGGAAACTTGGGTGCTCCTTTAACGCCACCATGAACAGGATCCATGATGGTAAGCAAACGCTGCGCTGCTTTATCAGGTAGGTCTTGCATGGGTTCTACAAGAGGGGGTGCACTTTCTTTAAGACGGGAGAGATGGTGCAACAGGATAGCGTAATTTTTCTCTATTTTTCCGGAGCTTCCCTATAAAGACGGGCAATCTCCTCCAGTAAATTAACAAAACCGGGCCGTCCATAGCGAGGTGTTTTCGGAAAATATGTACCTCCGAAAAATGGCTCTCCCTTTGAGGTGAGAAACATGGTCAAAGGCCAACCACCCTGCTCTCCCAAACCATGAAGGGCGCTCATGTATATGCTATCAATGTCGGGACGCTCTTCACGGTCCACTTTTATATTGATGAAATGGCAGTTCATAACATCGGCAACGGAAGTGTCTTCAAAACTTTCATGCGCCATAATGTGATACCAATGACAGGCCGCATAACCTACAGAAAGTAAAATGGGTTTATTGTCCGCTTGCGCTGCTGCAAGGGCATCAACCCCCCAAGGCCGCCAATGAACAGGGTTATCTTTATGCTGCCGCAGATAGGGACTGGTTTCTTGTTCTAAAAGATTGCTTGCCGTGTGGGTCATGATAGGTTCAGCGTTCATTTGACCGTATGCTGTTGTCGGATGCAATCCTGTTATGATAAATGAATAAAACCTCTACCATTGTCGCTTTGTCCACACCTCCTGGCCAGGGAGGAATTGCAGTGGTACGCCTGTCCGGTCCTCAAAGCGGAGCAGCCATTGAAGCCTTGACCGGCAAATCTCCTGCAGAGCCGCGCCGTGCGGTGTTGCGGTCTTTATATGATGATGCGGGTGCACTACTGGATAAAGGATTAGTGCTGTTTTTTTCTGCCCCTGCCAGCGCTACAGGCGAGGACATGGCCGAGTTTCATGTCCATGGGGGGCCGGCGGTTGTAGCGGGAGTTTTGGAAAGTCTTACAGGGTTATCGGGTATTGATCTTGCAGAGCCGGGGGATTTTACGCGCCGCGCTTTTGAAGCCGGTCGCTTGGATTTAACGGCGGTGGAAGGATTGGCAGATCTGATAGCCGCTGATACAAAAGCTCAGCATCGTCAGGCGGTGCGTCAGATGAACGGCGCACTGGCACATTTGTGTGATGGCTGGCGGGATCAGTTGGTGAAGGCGTTGGCGTATCTGGAGGCGGAGATCGATTTTCCTGATGAGGATTTACCGGAGGCTTTGTCAGCTGAAGTTGTATCTCCCTTAATGGCGGTAGTAGAAGATATGGAGCGTACGTTGAACCGTGTTGGAGGCGAGCGCATCCGTGAGGGTGTTCAGGTAGCCATCATAGGTCCACCCAATGTTGGTAAGTCTAGCCTTCTTAATGCATTAGCGCGGCGTGAAGCAGCGATTGTGGCGGACGAATCAGGCACCACGCGGGATGTTATAGAAGTTGCTCTTGATCTTGGGGGCATGCCGGTTGTGTTGTTTGATACGGCGGGCTTGCGGGAGGTTGAAGAGGGTGTGGAGGCGGAAGGTGTGCGACGGGCGCGCGTTAGGGCAGATCAGGCGGATATACGCCTTATCATGGTGTCGGTGGAAACATCAGTAGAGGATGCGCGGGATGTTCTTGCTTTGCGCCGTTCTGGTGATGTGGTTGTTGTGAACAAACAGGATTTGGGGAGGCACAACACTATAGAAGGAGCTTATCCGTTATCTGTTTTAACAAGTCAAGGTTTAGAGATGTTAGAAGAGGTATTGGTGCAAGCGGTTACAGAGCTGGCAGGTGAAGGGGAGGGTACTGTGGTGACGCGGTTGCGTCATCGGGAGGCGCTGGGGGCGGCACATAGAGCATGCGCACGGGCGCTTGAGGTTTTGTCATCGGGAGGTAGCGCCAAAGTAGAACTGGCAGCAGAGGATGTACGGCTTGGTGTGCGGGCGTTGGGCCGTCTTGTGGGTCGGGTAGATGTGGATGATATTTTAGACGTTATTTTTCGCGATTTTTGCATCGGCAAGTAATCGCCGAACTGTTTTTGACGTATTCCATGGCTTCCGCTAAAGAATACTTGTGGATGCACGGGCACATAATAACACTCCGAAGCGGCGTTTTGATGTTATCGTCGTTGGCGCGGGCCATGCAGGATGCGAGGCTGCTGCTGCTGCCGCCCGCATGGGTGCTGATACGTTGCTCGTAACCCATAAGTGGGAAACTATTGGAGAAATGTCTTGTAATCCGGCCATAGGAGGGTTGGGTAAGGGACATCTGGTGCGGGAAATTGATGCGCTGGATGGTTTGATGGGGCGTGTTGCCGATGCGGCAGGTATTCAGTTTAGGCTTTTGAATCGTAGTAGGGGGCCAGCGGTGCGTGGGCCCCGGGCGCAGGCTGACCGTGCTTTATATAAGCATGCCATGCAGGAGACGCTGGCGACAGTGTCGGGGCTCAGCATTCATGTGGGTGGGGTGGAAGATATTATAAGAGAAGGCTCGCCGGACACAGAAGAACATGTGGCGGGAGTTGTGCTGGTAGATGGAACACGGCTTTTTGCCGGCGCTGTAGTTTTGACCACGGGCACATTTTTGAGAGGTATGATTCACATCGGTTCGGAGCGTATTCCTGCCGGTCGAGTGGGAGACGCACCGGCGGTTGGATTGGCGCGTACTCTTGAAGAGCTGGGGTTTCCTTTGGGACGGTTGAAAACCGGTACCCCGCCTCGTCTAGTGGCAGGCTCTCTTGATTTTGACCGTCTTAAAGTACAACAGGGGGATAAGAAACCTATGCCGTTTTCTTTTATGACAACGGAAATTACAACCCCTCAGACGGTATGTCATATTACGGAAACAACACCACAAACCCATGAAATCATTATAAAAAATATAAAAAAATCGGCTCTTCATGCAGGCCAGATTGGAGGTCCGGGGCCACGCTATTGCCCGTCCATTGAAGATAAGGTGGTGCGGTTTTCTACCCGCGATGAACATCAGATTTTTCTTGAGCCGGAGGGGTTAGATGATGACACCATATATCCCAATGGTATTTCCACATCTCTTCCGGCGGCAGTTCAAGAGGCTTTTGTGCGGACTATTCCCGGTCTTGAGAAAGCGGTCGTGCGACGTCCGGGTTATGCTATTGATTATGATTACGTAGATCCGCGCTCTTTATACAGAACGCTGGAAACGAAGCGTCTACGAGGGTTGTTTTTGGCAGGACAGATTAACGGCACAACAGGCTATGAAGAAGCCGCTGCTCAAGGATTATTGGCGGGGGCCAATGCGTCCACGGTGGCAGGAGGCAGCGGCCATGGTGAGGGGCTGATTATTTCCCGCGCCGACGCTTACTTGGGGGTATTGGTGGATGATTTGGTCACCCGTGGGGTTTCTGAGCCGTATCGGATGTTTACCTCACGGGCTGAATATCGCCTGACGTTGCGGGCAGATAATGCCGATCAGCGGCTAACACCTTTAGGGATATCCCATGGCTTGGTGGGACCGGAGCGCGCCGCTCATTTTTCCGCTAAAATGGGTGTTTTGGAACAAGCGCAACAGACTCTGGAAGCGTTATCATTGACCCCTGATGAAGCGAGTCGTTATGGATTGGTTATCAATCAGGATGGTCGGCGGCGGGGAGGTTTGGCGTTGTTGGCGTATCCGGAGGTAACGGTAGCGCGTCTGGCGAAAATTTGGCCTCAGTTGGAGATTATTCCGGTGGCCATTGCGACCCAATTGGAGTGTGAGGCGTGTTATTCCGGCTATTTGGAAAGGCAAGTAGCAGATATTCGGGCTTTTCGGCGGGATGAGGCGTTAAATCTGTCGCCAAAATTGAATTATGACCAGATTCCGGGTTTATCTTCTGAGGCTCGACAAAAACTGGCAACTATACGGCCGGTGACTTTGGGACAGGCGGCTCGTATTGAGGGAGTAACACCTGCCGCGCTAACAGCGCTTTTGGCCCATGTTAAAAAGCGGGCGTGATTTTGGGCCGCTTGATTTTCAGCGCGCCACGGATGTTTCACATGAAACAATGGCGCGTCTTGCTTGCTATATTGATCTTTTAAAGCGCTGGAATCAGCATATAAACCTTGTCTCTCCCCAAAGTATAACTTCTTTGTGGTGGCGGCATATGTTGGATTCCGCCCAGCTGTTTCCACTGGCATCGCCAGAGGCCCGTCACTGGTTAGATGTGGGAAGCGGCGGAGGCTTTCCGGCTATGGTGCTGGCCATTATGGCTATGGAGCGTATCCATGAGGCAACAATCTTGCCCTTTTCTTTTGCCCTTGTGGAAAGTGATAACCGTAAAGCCGCTTTTTTGCGGGAAGTCACCCGCCAGACCGGCGCGCCGGCAAAGATTTATGCTGATCGGGTTGAAAATCTGGAATCCATAGACATCTTCGAAGAAGGAGTAGATGTAGTGACAGCACGTGCTTGCGCTCCCCTGCCCCGGCTTTTAGAATGGGTGCTGCCTTTTTTTGGGGAAAATACAGTGGGGGTTTTTCCTGTAGGTCAATATATAGTAGATATAAAAAACCAATCTACTATATATAGTACGAACAAGGTGCAATTTACCATAGAACACCTAACGAGTCGCACGGATCCATCATCAACAATCCTGAAAATCCGTCGCATTCTTACACCGTTAAGGCGTAACCTCAAAGTGTAAATCATGACAGATGCCCCCCGAAAACTCGTGTTAGCCAACCAAAAAGGTGGTGTTGGTAAAACTACCGTGGCTATTAATCTAGGAACGGCACTAGCCTCTATCGGTAAAAAAGTTCTGCTATTGGACCTTGACCCTCAAGGCAATGCCAGCACAGGCCTTGGCGTTAATCCGCAACAACGGAGGCTCTCGTCTTATGAGTTGTTAACGGAGGATATACGCCTTAAAGAGGTTATACTGTCAACCGCCGTCTCAGGTCTGGATTTGATACCCGCAAGTCTTGATTTATTAGGGGTGGAACTGGAACTGGCCGAAGCTCCACATCGTGCTCATCGATTGGCTTCGGCGCTAACGGAGAATCGTGCTGCTGTAGACTTTTATGATTATATTTTTATGGACTGCCCCCCTTCTCTTAACCTTTTGACCATAAATGCTATGACCGCCAGTGATGCTATTTTGGTACCGCTACAAAGTGAGTTTTTTGCGCTGGAGGGGTTAAGTCAACTTCTGAGCACCGTTGAGCAGGTGCGTAGTAATTTGAATGAACGTCTTACCATTCAGGGTATTGTACTAACTATGTATGATCAGCGTAATAATTTGTGCGAACAAGTGGCGACGGATGTCCGTCAGGTCTTGGGAGATAAAGTGTATGACACAATAATTCCTCGCAATGTCCGCATATCGGAGGCCCCGTCTCATGGGATGCCGGTTTTGGTGTACGACCACCAGTGTGCCGGAAGTCGTTCCTTTATGAAATTGGCTGCCGAACTCATGATGCGCGAGGAAAACGCGCATCATGAAAAGGGATAATGATGGCAAAAAAAACGGATAATGAGTCTGCAAACACGGATACGTCCAGTTCAACCTCTATCTTGGGCCGGGGCCAAGAACGCGGGTTGGGACGCGGGCTGGCCTCTCTGATTGGTGCAAATAAAGAACAGCTGCCCCACGCTACCGCCTCCGGTTCGGGTGTGAGAACAGTACCGGTAGCGTGGCTTTATCCCTCCACTTTGCAACCACGCCGCCACATGACTGACGATGCACTAGCGGCTTTGGCGCAATCTATTCAGGAGCATGGTGTGGTGCAGCCCATTGTGGTGCGACCACACCCCTCTATAGAAGAGCGCTATGAAATCATTGCCGGTGAACGGCGCTGGAGGGCGGCTCAAAAAATTCAGCGTCATGAAGTGCCGGTGGTCATCCGCGAAATGGATGATGAGGAAGCTTTTGAGGTCGCGGTTGTTGAGAATGTCCAAAGGGCCGACTTGGATGCTGTTGAAGAGGCATTGGCCTACCGAAAAATGGTGGATGAGTTTAAGCACTCTCAGGAACAAGTGGCAAAAATTATCGGCAAAAGCCGCGCTCATATAGCTAACATGATACGCTTATTAACATTGCCGGCGGAGGTGCAGGAAATGCTCATTGAAGGAGTGCTGACAGCCGGTCACGCCCGTGCTTTGGTGGGAGTCTCTGACGCGGTTAATCTGGCCCGACAAATTGTCTCCCAAGGCCTATCGGTTCGGGCGGTAGAACGTCTTGTAGCCAAACGCCGTGCAGATAAAACCAAGGACAAAAATAAACCTGCTGCCACAACCCACACTGCAAAAGGGAGCGAGGCCGATATACAGCAGCTAGAGCGTTCTCTTTCCCTTGCGTTGGGCTTATCTGTTTCCCTGACCCATAACAGTGAGACCGGTAGCGGTGCAGTGCGTATTATCTGGCGCACAACAGAACAGTTTGATGCTCTCCATTCTCGCCTTATGAGCCCGCCCTCTACCTAAGTCGGTGTTGCCAGCCTTGCGGCAACACAATATACTTAAAACAACATTAAATGATTTTCTCGTCTTCCCTTCATTAATAACCGTTGATCTTCTGTAATTATGGCGTGGTTTTTCCGTCTCTCTTTTGGGCCATCTCTCAGCGTGGCCGTATGTCTTGTTGCTGTAGCACTCTTGGGGGCGTGTGGAGGGGCCTCTCGGGAAACGACGTATCCAGAATATGGTGAGGGTCAGGGCCGAGCCAATGTATTTTTATGGGATGCGACGCTGAAAACGTTATCTTTTGCACCCCTATCTTCTGCTGAACGCTCAAGCGGTGTGGTTATCACCAAGTGGTATAGGCTGCCTGATAATGAAAATGAGCGGTTCAAAATCATGGCCTACATATTAAGCAACCAATTGCAGTCAAGCGCGCTGAGGGTGACACTCCTTCGCCAGATTCGCACTGCGCCGGGTTCGGGGTGGGGCGAAGCGGTTGTTTCTCAGGAAACCGTGACGGAGTTAGAAAATATTATCCTACGGCGCGCTAGGACGTTACGGGTTGAGGCGGAGGCCGATAAAGACAATTGACGGACGCCGACACATCAGGCCATATTGATATTAGCAATAGTGAGGCCCATTGGCAGAGCGCCTGGGAGGCGGCAGATGCCTTTAAGCCCGGTACTCCGAATGATCCCCGGCCTAAATATTATGTGTTGGAGATGTTTCCCTATCCATCAGGGCGGCTTCACATGGGCCATGTGCGTAATTACACAATGGGCGATGTTGTTGCACGTTTCAGGCGCGCACGGGGGTTTAATGTGTTGCATCCCATGGGGTGGGATGCCTTTGGGTTACCCGCTGAAAATGCGGCTATAAATAAGAGTGTTCATCCGGCTCAATGGACTAAGACCAATATTGAATCTATGCGTGTTCAGATGAAAGCGTTGGGATTGTCTTTGAACTGGGACAGAGAGATTACTACGTGTAATGTGTCTTATTATCGCCATCAGCAGTCGTTGTTTTTGGATTTTCTAGATCGGGGTCTTGTTTATCGGGGCGTTCGTGATGTTAATTGGGATCCGGTAGAGCGTACGGTACTAGCCAATGAGCAGGTCATAGACGGGCGTGGCTGGCGCTCCGGTGCGGTGGTTGAGCGCCGTTCTCTGGCGCAATGGTTTTTGGCGATTACAAAAGCGGGCGAGTCGTTGCTGACAAGTCTTGACGGTCTAAAGCGGTGGCCGGAAAAAGTACGTGTCATGCAGGAGAACTGGATTGGTCGATCTGAGGGTCTGACCATGCGCTTTGTTTTGTCCAACGTGCCACCTGATGGCGGGAGTGAAGAAGATGTTCTCGAGATATATACCACCCGACATGATACGATTTTTGGAGCAAGCTTTTGTGCTATAGCGCCGGATCATCCGTTGGCGGTGCGTTTGGCGCAGGGTAATTCTGGGCTACGGGATTTTATAACCTCGTGTAAAAGTCAGGATACGAGCGAGGTTTCCCGGAGTATTATGGAAAAGAAGGGGTTTGATACAGGTGTTGTAGCGAGTCATCCTTTTAATGAGGCTCAGGCATTGCCGGTTTATGTGGCCAATTTTGTACTGATGGATTATGGAACGGGTGCTATTTTTGGGTGTCCGGCGCATGACCAACGAGATTTAGAATTTGCGCACAAATATAATTTGCCGGTCTTGCCGGTGGTTATTCCTGAGGGGGAAAACCCGGACAGTTTTGCTATCGGAGATGAGGCGTTTACGGGTGTTGGGGTGTTGCGACACTCGGCTTTTTTAGAGGGCATGACCCCTGAGGAGGGCAGAGAAGAAATTGCCTGTCGTATGGAAGATACAGGATGTGGCTGGCGGACCATTCATTATCGCTTGCGGGACTGGGGGGTTTCCCGTCAGCGTTATTGGGGTTGTCCTATTCCTATTATTCATTGTGAGGTGTGCGGTATCGTTCCAGTGTCTCGTGAGGATTTGCCAGTGCAGTTGCCGGATGATGTTTCATTTGATGAGCCGGGCAATCCGTTGGAGAATCATCCCACATGGAAAAATGTGCTGTGTTCCCGCTGTGGAGTTGAGGCTACGCGCGAAACTGATACGCTTGATACATTTGTGGATTCATCGTGGTACTTTGCCCGCTTTTGTGCCCCTCAATCTGATACTCCCACAGACACCGAGGCGGTTAACTACTGGCTTCCTGTAGACCAATATATTGGCGGTATTGAGCACGCTATTTTGCATCTTCTTTATTCGCGTTATTTCACGCGCGCCATGAAAGAGACGGGCCATGTAACGCTGGATGAGCCTTTTGAGGGTTTGTTTACTCAGGGCATGGTCTGCCACGAGACGTATCAAACGGCGGATGGACGTTTTGTTGAACCTGACGATGTTGTTCGTCGCGAGGGTAAGGTTTTTTTTAGTGATGATCCCAAGACAGAAGTGACCGTGGGACCATCAGAAAAAATGTCAAAATCCAGAAGCAATATTGTCAATCCGGATGTTGTAGTTGCTCGTTATGGTGCAGATGTAGCGCGATGGTTTATGTTGTCTGATTCACCACCGGAGCGAGATGTCTATTGGACCGAGGCGGGTATAGAGGGAGCAGCGCGCTTTCGCAGACGTTTTTGGCGTCTGGTAGAAGCGGCGGGTGATGATTTATGTCCACCTGAGAGCCCCATGCCAGCACTGGAGGGTGAGGCGGCTGAAATGCGTCGTGCTGTTCATCGTATTGTGGCGGCAGTGACGGATGAGTTGGAAAGGTTGCGGTTTAATCGCGCCGTTGCTCATATTTATGAGTTGGTCAATGATGTTGCGGGGTTTCAGGAGCAAGGTGCAGGGGCTGCATGGGTGCGGCGGGAGGCTTTGGAGTTTTTGGTAAAGATTACGGCTCCTGCCATGCCTCACTTGGCTGAAAGTGCGTGGCGGGCCTTGGGACATGATACACTGGTGGCTTTGTTGCCGTGGCCGATTGTTGATGACAGTCTGCTGGTAGATAATATGGTGACCATGGCGGTTCAGGTGAACGGTAAGCGTCGTAGTGAAATCACTGTAGTGCGAGGTGCTTCGCAAGACCACATAGCACAAGAGGCGTTGGCGTGTGACAAGGTGGAGAAAATTGTTGATGGCAGAGAAATACGCAATCTTATTGTGGTGCCGGACAGGATTGTCAACATTGTGGTCTAAAATATTGCACGGGAGTTTCTTGTGCGGTGTTTTTGTGTTATCGACGGGCTGCGGCTTTCAGCCTCTTTATGGAGACCGGGGAAGTGGGGTGCCCTCGCTGGCGCAACAGATGGCGTCTGTTGAGGTGAAAGCGCCCTCCACCCGAACAGGGTTTCTGGTGCAGCGTCGTTTGTTGTATGGTTTGTCGGCAGAGGGTAAGGCGGTAGCCTCTCAGGATTATGTGCTGGATATAGCTATAAACCAATGGGAGGAGGATGTTCTGCTCCAACAAGATGCCGATGTGAGCCGCCGTAACGTTGTCGTTGAGGCCTATTACACACTGGCGGATGCGGGCACGGGCCAGTATCTTTATCGCAGTAATAATAGAGCCGTTGCGGGATACAACCGATTTGATTCTGACTTTGCCAATATTGCTGCCGCTCAATCTGCTGAAATGCGGGCAGCGGAAACTGTAGCGGATAGTATCGCTACCCGCCTTGCTCTTTATTTCAGCAAAAGTGAGGAAGATACTTCATGAAACTAAACCGCAGTGATATGCAGCGCTTTTTGAAATCACCCTGTGCGGGTGTTCGTCTAGCGTTAGTTTATGGTCCAGACAGAGGTTTGGCTCATGATAGGGCCAGTCATTTAGTGCGGGCGGTTGCGGGTAATGTGGATGATCCGTTTCAGGTTGCTACCTTAACGGAGGGGGATTTAGAAAAAGACCCCGCACGTCTTGTAGATGAAGCATTGTCATTGTCTATGACCGGTGGGCGTCGTGTGGTGTGGGTGAGACATGGTGGCAGGCGTACGGCAGAGCAGGTAGCGGCGTTATTAAAACGGCCTGTTTCTGAATCAGATGAGAGTGCTTTTGTTGTTGTGGAAGCGGGGGATTTAGCACCGTCTTCGGGTTTGCGTAAGGCCGCAGAAAAAGCAGGTGATGCTGTAGTGCTGCCTTGTTACAACGATGACAGCCAGACGTTGGGGCAGTTGGTGCGGGGTATATTAAAGGAGCATTCTCTTGTTATAGAGCCAGAGGCGCTGGATTATTTAATCACTCACTTGGGCTCAGACCGAGGGGTGACTCGCCGCGAGGTGGAAAAACTTGTGCTTTATATGGGGGGTGGTTCTGGAGAGGGGGCAGAGGAGGCTTGGGTGAGTTTGGAAGATGCCCAAACGGTTGTAGGCGACACATCAGTGTGGCGGTTGGATGCTATTGCGGATGCTACCGCCGAGGGAAACGCAGCGGCTTTGGGTCCCTCTTTGGATAGGGCTTTTATGGCTGGCACAAATCCTGTTGCTGTGTTGGCTTCCGTTTCGGAGCATTTGCGACGGTTACATTATATTGCTGTGAGGGCTGAAAAGGGCACACCTCCCGCTGTGACTATAAAATCATTGCGCCCGCCAGTGCATTTTACCCGTGCTCCTTCTGTGGCGCGGCAAATGGGGCGGTGGTCTCGTGCTCGTTTGGATAGAGCACTGGCTCTTATCACTCAAGCTGATGCGGATTGTCGCCGCACCGGTACGCCCACTCAGGCTTTGTGCGGACAGGTTCTTGTCACCATTGCCAATTTTGCGCTTGCTGCCCAAAAAAGGGGATAAACAGGGCGTACATCCTAAGATTTCTTGCGCTGTGGGAAGCAAACTGTTAAGTCTGCGTAGAATGGTAGCATCGGTTAAAATATCTCCCTCTATTCTGGCTGCCGATTTTTCTCAGCTGGGCGAGGAGGTGCGTGCATTGGATGCCGCTGGTGCAGACATTATTCACATGGATATTATGGATGGGCATTATGTGCCCAATCTCACCATAGGCCCGGGGGTTATGAAGGCTATACGGCCGTGTTCACAAAAACCTTTTGATGTGCATTTGATGATAAGCCCCGTGGATAATTTCATCGTGCCTTTTGTTGAGGCAGGGGCGGATAGTATTACGTTTCATCCGGAGGCCAGCCGTCACGCGCATCGTACGCTACAACTCATTAAGGCTACGGGATGTCGTGCTGGGGTGTCTCTTAATCCAGGAACCTCTGTGGAGTGTGTGATGCCCATGCTGGACATGATAGACTTGGTTTTGGTGATGAGTGTCAATCCGGGGTTTGGGGGGCAGACTTTTTTGGGGAGTCAGATTGGAAAAATTGAAAAATTGTCAAAGATAATAAAAGCCTCGGGTCGGGATATTGACCTACAGGTAGATGGTGGCGTGACCGTTCAGAATGCCCATCTGGTTATTGGGGCGGGGGCTACAACGTTGGTTGCGGGTACGGCGGTGTTTCAGGGGGGGGCTGAGTCTTATGAGAGCAACATTAAGGCGTTGCGATCACCAATGGGGTTACGAGCGGGGTGATGCTTGCCCCAAGCTATAAGACGGAGTTCTGGGCGTGTGGCCTCGCCTGATAAGTAGGCTTATCCTTGTTTGGGGGAATCGGCTGTATGGGAGCAGGCTTTACAATTTGACTCTGGCAGGACCGATGCCCGATTTAGGCATAACCGGCCCGCCCAGTCTTCGGTCGGGACAAGCAGATATTGCAGAGTCTATTGTGAGGGGGGTTTATCTTTTGCCCGGAGGGCGGGTTGATACGCAAGGGCAATCACCGTTTTCTGTAAGACCACCAGATAGATTATGGGCAGAAAGCCTGAACGGGTTTAACTGGCTTACTCATTGCGCCACTGCCGATAGTGATAAGGCACGGGTGATTGCACGACACTGTGTTAGTGATTGGGTAGATCGGTGTGGCCGATGGGAAGCGGTGGCGTGGGAACCCCATATCATAGGTCGGAGATTGCTATCGTGGTTCACCCATACGCATCTTTTGATTCAAAATACAGAGATGGTTTATCGCTCCAAAGTTATTCGTTCTATGGGACAGCAGGCGCGACATCTTACGCGGGTTGCCAATGGTGCACCTAGTGGTCTTCCTCGATTGACAGCAGCGATGGGAGTTGTGTTGTCGGGATTGTGTTTGTCGGGAGGAGCTAAGAGGATTCCCATCGGATTAGATTTGATGAAACGTGAATTGCAGGGGCAAATCTTGCCCGATGGGGTTCATGCTAGTCGTAATCCGGCGCTTCATTTAGACGTACTTCTTGATCTCGTGTCTATAGAGAAAGCCTTTGCGCTTGCGGGGCGCACATCGCCTGAATTTTTGAAAGAATCTATCAGGCGTTTGAGTCTTATGGTGCAATTTTTTCTCCATAGTGATGGGCGATTGGCGGTCTTTCAGGGTGGCAATGAATGTTGGGCAGATGAAATTAAGGCTGTTCTTCCTCAGGGGAACGGGTCGCAGATACCGTCTTCCGGTTTTGCACCATGGGCAGGGTATCAACGTCTACAAGGTGGTGAGACTGTGGTTCTGGTAGAAACCGGATCTGGTGAGGTGGCTTCCAAACAGGTGCCCGCTGTAGTGCCACGTCTGGCGTTTGAAATGAGCGCCGGAACTGACCGAATTATCGTGAATTGCGGAAATACGTCTTTTTTTGGTCATAAGTGGGCTGAGGCCATGTGGTTGCCCTCGGCTCTTTCTACGTTGACCATGAATACTCAGTCCACAGGTCTTGGCTCTATGGGCGTTGGACGGTTTGCGTTTAGGGGTGCGGTCACGAGACGGTCTCGCCCGGCGGAGTGTTTGTTTCATCAAGATGAGACAGGAGTATGGACAGATGCTACCCGGGTTAGGGGTGGGGTAGTACATAGGCGAAGACTCTTTCTAACGTCTGAGGGTGACAGTTTACGGGGGCAGGATATACTAAGCAGTAGTGTTCAGAGAAGCGGGCGTTCGGTTAAGGGAGAGGCGGTGCCTTTTACTATCCGGTTTCATGTGCATCCGTCATGTCGGGCGTCTTTGGCTGCGGGTGGGCAATCGGTATTGATTGCACCGGAGCATGGGATGGGGTGGCGTTTTATTGCGCGGTGTGGGGAGGTTCCTATTGCTATAACTCTGGAAGGTGGTGTTTATGTGGGGGAGGGTGCGGGGGAACACATTCGTCGAACCCACCAGATTGTCGTCACAAGCAAGACGCTCTCTAACATACAGTCAGACACGCAGATAATTATAAAATGGATGTTTCAGAAGCTGGAGCGAAGACCTTTTGATAAGGTCGTATCAGCCTCTTCTGAACAGGATGGTTGTCAATTTTCACTTGATTTTGGAGAACCCGACCTGAAAAAAAACAAAAACGCTCAATTTTGACTAAGAATGATAAAAGTTCCGGCTATTTGTGCTATAAATCAATAGGTTAGTAAATTAGCTCCTGCTCATTCGACCCGCTCCCACTTTACAACGGTTTTTTGGGGGGACTTAAGTATATAATTCCTTAAGATTTCATCTCAGCGAGGACTGCGGGGCTTGCCAGCTTTAAGTACCGCAGAGATATAATGGAGGTGCTTGTGAACGAACATCAATGGGATTTGGTTTTGCGTGGCGGCAATATTGTCGATGGCACAGGTGTTCCACCTTATGTTGGTGATGTAGCTATTTGTGATGGCGTAATCGCTCAGGTCGGTGAGGTATATGGTGTTGCAAAACGTGAGCTAGATGTGACAGGCTATCTGGTGACACCGGGCTTTGTTGACATCCATACACATTATGATGGTCAGGTGTTGTGGGATCAATGTCTTGCACCTTCATCCTGGCATGGTGTAACGACGGCTGTGATGGGAAATTGCGGTGTTGGTTTTGCGCCCTGCAAGCCCGAAGACCATAAGCGTCTAATCAAGCTGATGGAAGGTGTGGAAGATATTCCAGGCGTCGTATTGGATGAGGGCTTACCCTGGAACTGGAAATCATTTCCTGAATACCTAGATGCGGTTGATATGCGCAATTATGACATTGATATAGCCGCACAACTGCCGCATGGGGCATTACGTCTTTATGTGATGGGTGATCGAGCCGAACGTCTGGAAAAAGCGACGCCAGATGATATCGAGACAATGGCAAAGATCGCAGCTGAAGCCGTTGAAGCCGGAGCGGTCGGGTTTTCAACATCGCGCACCATCAATCACCGCACAAGCGATGGCAATCCAACGCCGTCACTGAAAGCGAGTGAGGATGAGCTGTCGGGGATCGCGATGGCGCTCAAGGAGAAGAACAAAGGTGTCCTGCAATTCGTGTCCGATTTTGACGATCCGAAGCAGGAAATGGCGATGCTACAAAACGTAGCGCGTGAGTCTGGTCGCCCTCTGTCTGTATCTCTGGCACAAAGTGACATAAACCCTGATGGTTGGCGGAATCTGCTGAGCTGGCTCTCAGTGTCAAATGATGAAGGCCTTGAGGTACGCGGTCAGGTTGCCGGTCGACCTGTAGGGATCATGCTGGGGTTTGATGTTACCCTGAACCCATTTGTAGGGTGCCCAACCTATCGTTCATTTGCAAACTTGCCACTGGCGGAAAAAGTATCGCGCCTGCGCCAAGCGGAAACCCGCTCTCAAATTCTGGAAGAATTTGAGGCAGGTGATTTCCCGGAAGGGCTCCGAATATTCATCAATTTCAATCGTATGTTTATCCTCGGTGAACAACCCGACTATGAACAGGAAATTGACCAGAGCATCGGTGCCCGGGCCGTACGCCAAGGCCTTCGCGCCTCTGAGCTTGCTTTCTACGAAATGCTCAAGCATGACGGCCACGCGATGCTATACTTCCCATTTCTAAATTATGCACAAGGCTCTCTGGAGCCGAGTCTTGAAATGATGCAGCACAAGAATACTGTTCTTGGTCTCGGGGATGGAGGGGCACATCTTGGATCAATTTGTGACGCGAGCTTCACGACGCATATGCTAACGTTTTGGACACGGGACCGAACGCGCGGAGCAAAATTGCCCATAGAAAAAGCCGTTAAGTGGCACAGTCACGATACCGCTGCCGCGGTGGGTCTTTTGGATCGCGGCTTACTGCAATCAGGATATAAGGCAGACATCAACGTTATCGATTATCATGGTCTGACGCTGCACGCGCCGCAAATGGTGCGCGACCTGCCTCACAAAAGCGGTCGATTGATGCAACAGGCCGATGGCTACAAATACGCGATTGTATCAGGGATCGTAACATATGAAGATGGCGAATGGACCGGGGCTACTCCCGGAAAACTTGTTCGCGGTGCACAATCAGTAACCAACGAGCATAGGCGTGTCGCGTGACGCGCTACCAGCCTTGAGAGATTCAGAAGACCCCCCACCAACTCCAAGTATCTAATTCGGGCACTTCTGTATATAAACCCCCTTTTTCATATTCTTTCTCTAGGCTTTCCCCAATTTCCGCCCTCTCCATCACTAGCCTTAAGAGCCGACGCAACATCAAGAGCGTGAATTGCCCCCTTGTTGTCTGGGCCCCGACTCGCTAACCTATTGAAAGCTATTTAGGAAGGTACCGATGAAACTGGATTTTGCGACAACGTCGATGCTGGCCAATATGGCGCTCAATGAAGTGCCACCGCTGAATACGCTGAGCGCCGATGAGGCGCGGCTGGTTTTTGCTGAGATTTACCGTTCTATGCCACCAGGGCCTGAAAGCGTCAGTAGCGAAGACATTTCCATTGTCGTTGAGGGCGGCGAAATTCGCGGCCGTATTTTGCGCCCGGCCGATGAAGCGCAAGCCGTAATGATTTACTATCATGGCGGCGGCTGGGTGATCGGTAATATTGACGATTATGATTTGGTCGGTCGTCATCTAGCCGAAAAAAACAACGCCATTGTGGTGATGATCGATTACCGAAAAAGCCCGGAGCACAAATATCCGGTGCCGATGCGGGATTGCTATGCGGCCTTGAATTGGGTGGAAGATAACCGCACAAAAATCGGTGCTGACAATCTGCCGCTGATTGTGGCCGGCGATAGCGCGGGCGGCAATTTATCGGCCGTCATGGCGCAAAAAACCGCCGCTGAAAATGGCCCGAAAATCGACTTGCAGCTATTGATTTATCCGGTGACGGATGGGCGGATGCAAACCGACAGCTTTACCCATGAGGATAAACAACTGTTCCTGACGGCTGAGTTGATGAGCCATTTCTGGGATCAATATGCCGATGAAAAACAACGTCTGGAGCCCGAAGCCTCGCCCCTCTTGGCGGGTAATCTGGCGGATGTCGCACCGGCTATTGTGCTGACGGCAGAGTTCGACATTCTGGTTGATGAAGGCAAAGCCTATGCCGATAAGCTGGATGAAGCTGGTAGGCTAGTTGCTTACAAATGTTTTGAAAGGCAAATGCATGGCTTTTTCGCCATGCCGGATGCGCTACCGGTCGGCTTTGAGGCGATGGATTGGGCAACCCACGAAATCGCACGTCATATGGCACCGGTCGAGATGGTTGATGCGGTGGTGGTCGGAGCCGGCTTTTCCGGTATGTATCAATTGCACAAACTGCGCGAAATGGGCTTGTCAGTGAAAGTGTTTGAGGCAGGCGAAGATGTTGGCGGCACCTGGTACTGGAACTGCTATCCCGGCGCCCGGGTTGATATTGAAAGCATGGCTTACTCTTTTTCTTTTTCGAAAGAGCTGGAACAGGACTGGGTGTGGTCGGAAAAATATTCGCCGCAACCCGAGTTACTGCGCTATGCACAACATGTCGCCGACCGGTTTGACTTAAAGCGTGATATTTCTTTCAACATGCGTGTCACCAGCGCACATTTTGACGATGACAATAATGAATGGCTGGTCACTACTGAGTGCGGCAAGCGGGTGCGGGCACGCTTTTTAGTGATGGCCTCTGGCGTTTTATCAGCTGCCAAAACGCCCGATATTGCCGGTCGTGACAGATTTAAAGGCGAGACCTATAGAACCGGCCTGTGGCCGAAAGAAGGGGTAGATTTTACCGGCAAGCGTGTGGCCGTAATCGGCACTGGTTCGTCAGCCGTGCAGTCTATCCCGCTGATTGCCGAAGAAGCGGAAGAACTGGTGGTTTATCAGCGCACCGCTGCCTATTCGACACCGGCGCATAACCGACCTTTGATCAATTCCGAGATTGATACGATGAAGACTAATTATGATGCTTACCGGCAAGAGCAGCGCCGGACCCCGGCCGGTATTGTCAATCCGGAGCGCATGCCGGAGCGTACCATGGACGTGCCGGAAGAAGAACGTCGGCGGCGCTTTGAGCAAGCCTGGGATGGCGGGCTGCTAACCGGTCTATCGTCCACCTTCTCCGATATACTGGTTAATGAAGAGGCCAATAATGAAGTGTCGGAGTTTATCGGCGACCGCATTCGCGCGACCGTGAAAGACAAACAAACGGCGGAGGATTTGACGCCGAAAGCCTATCCTTACGGCACCAAGCGACCCTGTATCGATACGAATTATTACGAGACCTATAATCGCGACAATGTCTCTCTGGTTAATTTGCAGCGCACGCCGATTGAGATGTTTACCGAAACGGGCATCAAAACCAGCGATGGATTGCGCGAATTTGATGCAATTGTTTATGCCACCGGTTTTGACGCCATGACCGGTGCGCTGCTACAGGTCGATATTCGTGGTCGCGGTGGGAGGCGTCTGGTTGATGCGTGGATTAACGGGCCACGCTCTTACCTAGGTATTGCCATTCACGGCTTCCCCAATCTGTTCACCATTACCGGCCCATCAAGCCCGTCTGTGCTGTCTAATATGCTGGTATCGATTGAGCAGCATGTCAATTGGGTGACCGATTGCATTGGCTGGATGCGCGAAAACGGCAAGACGGCGATTGAGCCGAGCGATGCGGCCGAGTGCGAATGGGCAGAACACACTGCGCACCTCGCCAGTATGACCTTATTCCCGAAAGCCGATAGCTGGTATATGGGGGCCAATATGCCGGGCAAACCGCGTATGTTCCTTGCCTATGTCGGTGGTGTCGGCGCCTATCGGATGATATGCGATCAGGTTGCCGCCAATAATTATTACGGCTGTGAGTTTACACCTAAGGATTAGAATCTGGCACACCATATTCACGAAACGTTACTATTAAGAATTAGAATTTGGCACAGCATCCGGTTTTATCTGGGTCTTTTTGCGCATTAAGAATTAGAAAATTTCCGGCCATTTGTTATATAAACCAATAAGTTAGCTAATTAGCCCTTGGTTGTTTGGCACGTTTCCGTTTTGCAACGGCTTTTTGGGAAATTATATACTTGAGGCCTAATTTTCTTGGAGAACATTATATACACTACTAGGTGCTCATTTTGACGGCTATACCAGCGAGGGGCTGTTGAAAGCAAGCCCTACTTCATGAAGCCACTACGATTTCTTCTTCAAGATCTATAGTCGACCTTTGCCGAGAACGGCTATAACCTCAACATTCTGTGCGCCGTCGATACCTTTGATGAAGAGGAAGAAATAGATCTCGCCGAGGTACGGGCCGAAATCTGCGCCTGCCTGCGCGACCATCGGAAAAGGTCTATGGGTGTGATGAATCCACGCATCTTCAGCGATAGGAGGCAGAACGCCCAAAATTTGTGTCAACCATGAGAATCATCACAAGTTTCGCCGTTTTTTTATGCCAATACCATCAACACATACAAAAATTGTGCCAATCAAAATAATTGTCACAAATTTTGCCATTTTTTGTTACAATGATCGTCAATAGACACAAGTTTGACTCAATTTTGTTACAGAGAGAAAAGCAATGAACACGTCGTACGCACAACAGTTAAAAGCTCTGCCACCGCAGGTTAACCTTGAAACGGTGGAGGTTTACAAGGCGCTGGCGGCGGCAAATCGAGCTTTGGGGGAGTTGAAAGGCAAGGCTTTGACCCTCCCCAATCAGAACATTCTAATTGATACGCTGTTCTTGCAGGAAGCGCTGGCCAGCTCCGAGATTGAAAATATAGTAACTACCCAAGACGAAGTATTTCGGGCGGACCTATTCGCTGATACAGGCCCCGTGGAAGCCAAAGAGGTCACCCGCTACCGTGATGCCATGAAACTAGGTTATAACTCATGGTGCGAAAACGGTTTTATCAGCGAGAACATGTTGATTGAGATGTTTCGCATCCTCAAACAGCGCAATGACGGATATCGCACAACGCCCGGCACGGTGCTACGCAATGCGCGGGGGGAAACGGTCTATACGCCGCCGCAAGATGCACAAGATATTGTGCGGCTGATGCGCGATTTGGAAGCCTTCATTAACGCAGAACCGGACGATCTGGACCCGCTCATCCGCATGGCGCTCATCCATCATCAATTTGAAAGTATACACCCCTTCCCAGACGGTAACGGACGGGTAGGGCGGATGCTGAATGTGTTGTATCTGACCCACGCAGGTTTGCTGGATGCGCCCATTTTATATTTAAGCCGCGCCATTAACCACACCAAACCCGATTACTACCTTCTATTGCGGGCAGTGCGCAACGAAGGCGTATGGCAAGAATGGGTTATCTATATGCTTGATGCAGTGACGGAAACGGCATTCTCCACCCTGCGTTTGGTGGAAGGCATACGTGATTTGATGCGCCAGACTAAGATTCGCTTGCGTGAAGAAGGACTCTACACGCAGGAATTGTTAAACAATCTGTTTCGCCATCCCTATACGCGCATAGCTCCTGTCGCGCGAGATTTGAGGGTCCACTACAACACTGCCGCCAGCCGTCTGAAACAATTAGCCACCAAGGGCTTTGTTCAAGAGGTGAGAGAGGGGCGGAATAATTATTACATCAACGAACCTTTGGTAGCCTTGTTCGTAAGCGTATCAGGAGACGATAATCTGCAGGAGCATGATAAAAAAAGGTCCTGAAGATACAAAAATATTATCTAAAAGAGGGCGACTCGATGAGAAAAAACTATGCACAGGAGTATATTAATAACCTCGTATCTGAAGGCCGATATTGTGTATCAACCGAGGGAGCGCGGGAAACTCTGGGCGTCACCACAGATACCATCAGGAATGCGCTTTTTTGGTGGTGTGTCGCTATAGCAGTATTTGAACTGGTCCTCTATACGGGAGTTTTGGGCGGTCTGGCTTTCATTGTTGCCCCGCATATTGTCTCCTCTTTCATCCTCACTCTGCCTCAGGTATCTTGAAGCAAACGATGGCTAACGTAGATACTTCGCACGGATATTTTGGTATTCGAATACCGAAGATTGAATTTTCTGAATGGTACGCACGGGATGATGTAAAAAACAATCCTCATAGAAACCAACCAGGGGTTTATATTATTGCGCGATTTGTTCATAAACCAGAAGGAACGGCAGATTATAATGCGAAAGAAATACTGTGCGTTGGTGAAACGACGAGGGATATTCACACACGGTTGAAGCAGTTTTTCAGAGCAGCTAAAAACGGAAAAACAAATCACAATCCGGGTAAAAAATTTTTTCGAAAATTCTCTGGTAATCTTGACAATATTTACGTTGCTAGTTTTTCACCTGAGCTTGAGGAAGAACATTGTCTGGACCCCTTTATTCGTTACCTAGAGCGTAAGTTAATCTTGGAATATGCCATTAAGCACGGCTCGATTCCATTTTGTAACAGTGAGTGAATATGGATTCTAATCCTTAATGGTAAAATTCTAGTTCTTAATAGTAAATTCTAATTCTTAGCTATAAACGACAACGGCTTTGTTTCTTAGGTGGTGGAGCCGAGGGGAATCGAACCCCTGACCTCAGCATTGCGAACGCTGCGCTCTCCCAACTGAGCTACGGCCCCCTACGTCTTCCCCTGCTATTACACCAATCAAACAGAAAGTAGACCATTGTGGAAAATACACCAATTTCTGTCAATCTATATACTGGGCGACATACTCGCCTTTTCTATGTCAGACTTGCGCTCCAACCGACATAGGGATACACATAAGGTGCACCAGAAAACAACGTGAGAGGGCTTATCCCTCCTGCTGTATGCCATACAGGTTTTTAACATGCAGTCTCTTCTTATCCTTATCAGCCAAATTATCCAACTTTATATATGGGTGGTTATTATCAGTGCCGTTATGAGTTGGCTGGTAGCGTTTAATGTTATTAATACCAGCAATCGATTTGTTTACACGGTGATTTATACTCTGAACCGGCTAACAGAGCCTGCATTGCGCCCTATCCGTAACCTGTTGCCTGATATGGGGGGAATTGACCTATCGCCTGTTGTTTTGATTTTAGGTTTATTCTTTGTGCAAAATCTCCTGTGGGAGTTCTTTGGCTCTCTGTATTGAATAATGTCGGCGTGTATTATTGACGGCAAGAGCCGCGCTGAAACGTTGCAGAATGCTGTAACGCGTGCGGTGTCAATCATGCGCGAGGCGCATAATGTTATTCCGGGTCTTGCGGCGGTATTGGTGGGGGATGATCCGGCTAGTCAGGTTTATGTGCGCAACAAAATACGACGTACGCAGCAAGCCGGCATGATGTCCTTTGAAAAGCGGTTCCCTGCTAATACATCGGAGGCCATCATTATCCAAACCGTGCGTGAACTCAACAATGATTCTGCGGTTCACGGCATTTTAACTCAGCTCCCTTTACCTGCGTCTATATCTTGGCGGCGGGTGATAGAAACCATAGCACCTGAAAAAGACGTGGATGGTCTTCATCCTTTTAATGCCGGATTTTTAGCGGGCGGACAGGCAGCCATGATACCGTGTACCCCTTTGGGGTGTCGTATTCTTCTGCGGGATTATCTGGGAGATATGAGCGGTGCTCATGCCCTTATTATAGGCCGCTCTGTTCTTGTAGGGCGACCTTTGGCGACGTTGCTTGTGGAGGATAATTGCACCGTTACGCTCTCTCACTCCCGCACCCGTAACTTATCGGCGTTAGCGCAGACGGCGGATATTCTTATAGCTGCTACCGGACAAGCAGAGATGGTACGTGGTGATTGGATTAAACCCGGCTCAACAATCATTGATGTAGGCATCAATAGGGTACCTGTGCCTGATGGTGAGAAGGGACGTCTTGTGGGAGACGTTGCCTTTGATGAAGCCGTCCATATCGCCGGTGCTATAACGCCGGTGCCGGGAGGCGTCGGTCCCATGACGATTGCATGTTTGTTGCGTAATACCCTTGCCGCAACTTGTAAGCAACATGATATTACTTTACCTGACACAATAGCCTCGGAGGTTTTTTTATAATGCAGCAGCGTCAGTTTGGAAATCTTTGGCCTGTCAGTGCTCTGACATTGGGCGGTGGCGGTATTGCACAAGCATGGGGTGAGACTACCCGCGAAGAAGCTATTGCCACAACACGCCTTGCAGTGGAGCGCGGCATTACTCTGCTTGATGTAGCCCCTATGTACGGACGAGGGGAAGCGGAACGGATTGTTGGAGAGACGTTTGGGGGGCATTTGCCGAAAGGGGTGCGGATTTCCACAAAATGTTTTGTAGGTATGATAGAGCCGGACGAAGCGCGGACACGTCTGGAGACCTCTTTGGCGCGATCTATAAAAACTATGGGTGTGGAGCAGGTAGATTTATTTTTTCTTCATTCCAACATTTGTCCTGATGGATATGTTTATGCCCGCTCTCCTGAACTTAAGCATCGTATGGCGGTTGACTGGAGTCTTTATACGGACACTATTGTGCCCACAATGGAACGTTTGGTCGAGAAGGGCATGGCAGGAGCATGGGGCATTACGGGTGTGGGGCAGCCTGACTCTATTCAACAGGCCCTAACCTATGAGCGTGCGCCAAGTGCTGTTCAGGCCATTGCTAATTTGATGGATAGCCCAGGGGATATGCGGCGCTACGCAGAGCCACCTGTTCCCCGCGACATTATAGCGCTGGCCGGTAAGCGAGATATCGGAGTCATGGGCATACGTATTGTGCAGGCAGGTGCGCTGACGGCTTCCTTTGACCGCGACATTCCGTCTGAATCTCTGGATTGGGCGGATTATGAGCGGGCGGCTTCTTTTAGAGCCTTATCGGAGGAGGTTGGTGAAGATCCGGCGCGTCTGGCTACCCGGTATGCTCTTTCCATGGATGGCGTAGATACGGTGGTTTTAGGTGTTAAAAACCGGCAAGAGTTGGAAGATGCCCTCGCTGTTGAGGCTCAAGGGCCGCTGGATGCGTCTCTTATAGCACGGATAGATGCGCTGGGCCTGAACACTCCTGTGGCGGTTTAAGGCAGATTGCTGACCGCCTGATCCGAACCCTGTAACGGCTCATAATCTATCCAATGCGCTCCTGCAACCAAGTGGGTGCGGAGATGCTGTTTCTCTAAACTCCCAAAGATCTGGATAACCCATTACCATTCCCCAACGTCAAAGCCTTGCAGAAACAATACTTAAGGTGTCTTTCTCCGGCGAGCGGCAAGCAAGCGTAGCCGAAGAGCATTGAGTTTGATAAACCCTTCTGCATCTTTCTGGTCATAAACACTATCTTCCTCAAAGGTGGCATAATCTTCAGCATAAAGCGAGTTTGGCGATGTCCGCCCAACAACAGAAACTGACCCTTTGTAGAGTTTAACCCGAACACGTCCCGTTACCATTTCAGAGGCATAATCTATGGCTGCTTGCAACATCTCACGCTCCGGTGCAAACCAGAGACCATTATAAATCAGCTCCGCATAGCGCGGCATGAGTTCGTCTTTCAAATGCATAGCACCACCGTCTAACGTGAGGGATTCCACCCCACGATGAGCCGCCAGCAGCACCGTTCCCCCCGGCGTTTCATAAATACCCCGCGATTTCATGCCTACAAAACGGTTCTCTACAATATCCAACCGTCCAATACCATGCCTCCCCCCCAACTCGTTAAGGCACGTCAATAGAGCTGCCGGTCCAAGGGTGACACCATCTACCGCCACCGGGTCTCCTCTCTCAAAGTCAATTTCAATTATTGCGGGCTTATCGGGGGCGTCTTCCGGTGATACCGTGCGCTGATAAACATACGCCGGACATTCCTCTGCCGGATTTTCCAATGCCTTACCTTCACTTGACGTATGCAGTATATTGGCATCTGTGGAAAACGGCGCTTCGCCACGTTTATCTTTTGCAATAGGAATCTGATGCTGCTCGGCAAAGGCAATAAGCCGCGCACGGGAGGTCAAAGACCACTCCCGCCATGGCGAAATAATGCGAATATCCGGATTGCAAGCATAATAGCCCAACTCAAACCGCACTTGGTCGTTCCCCTTGCCGGTAGCGCCATGGCATACGGCATCTGCGCCGGTTTCAACTGCAATCTCTATCTGACGCTGCGCAATAAGAGGCCTGGCAATAGCTGTTCCCAACAAATACGACCCCTCATAAAGAGCATTGGCCCGAAACATGGGAAACACATAATCGCGCACAAAGATATCTTGTAAATCCTCCACAAAAATATCTTTGGCCCCTAAGGCTTTGGCTTTCTCGCGGGCAGGCCTGAGCTCTTCTCCTTGCCCCAAATCAGCCGTGAATGCTACTACCTCGCACCTATACGTCTCATGGAGCCACTTCAAAATGACCGACGTATCTAACCCTCCGGAATAGGCCAGAACGACTTTTTTTATCGGCTCGTTTTTACTCATCGCTTATACTCTTTTATTGGTAATTATATACTTTAGTGAATCCATTCTGTTCACTTCTTACCCGCCATCGTCCGTATAACCCCCGCCACATGTTTTAAGGCCGTCGGAGTTAGTTTCGGAAGCAACAGGGCGACCCGCCACTGTTGGGGCGTCAGAGGGTTCTTCACCGTTCCGATGGCAGGCTCTAGAATGTCTCCGACCGGTACGCCGTAAATTCCGGCAATCTTTATAAGCCGGTCCAGAGGGATGGTTCCCTTGCCATGCTCGTAATTATGGAGTTGCGAGGTTCCTATACCCAGTTTTCCCACCACCTGACTCAATGTCAGGTCAAGAGCCTCCCGGTGCTCCTGGAGCAGGTGGCCGATCTCCTTGTCAATGGCTTTTTGGTTTTTCGTCTTTTTCATCGTCGTCCAGTTTCTCCACGGGGGGAACCAGTATCACCTCGCGGGCGAATTTCGCCATGTCGTCCAGCGTCGGCAGATCGTCTTTGTCATCGTCTCTCATCTGATGTTCCCTTCTTGCTCTGTTACTTTTGAGCAAACTATTACATTATTAGAAACCTCAATCTATGTCTCAATGATACTGGGATTCTTGAAGCAACCAGTAGACTTCGGTGTCTTTAAGATCTTCATTGTCCTGTGCCCGCTCAAAAGGTGTTTTTCCTTTTTTGTCCTTCGCTTGCGGATCGGCACCATTTTTCAGCAAAGATTCCAATACCTCTGGGTGTTTGCTCCCTGTTTCCGCTACATGAAGAGGCGTTAAACCACCCTCAGAACGGGCCTCTATATCTGCACCATGTTCCAGTAGCAGTTTTACCACCGCTGGTGTTTCGCTGTAGCCTGTCGCAAAATGCAAAGGCGTAGCACCACCCTCAAGAGCAGCCTCTACATCGACCACGGTGGCTGTCTTCCAAAATGTGTCACTTAGTAACACATTATCCTCTTGTGCATGAAGTGTAACTGGTGCGTAGACCAGTAAAAACTGTACGCAAAGGAAAGCGGTTATTGGTTTCATGTTATTCCCGAACGCCAGTTATTTTATCATTTTCACAATAGCTCAAAAATACTAATATCCTACAACTCCAAGAATTACATCAAAGTCCAACAACTGTTTATAACGTTGCAATTCCTTGACTACATCTTTCTGAGTTACAAGGCTAAATCCAGCAACTTTGCCTAATGTTTCATTTGAAATTGCAAAAGCCGCCGGTATACCAACAGATTTCGCTAATTCTCTGAATTCCTTTTTACATCTTTTAGTTAGAGTGCTTGTCTGCAAATCCGAAACATCTTTACCTAGGGCCCCCATGAGGGTTTTATCAACAGGGGTTATCACCCCTTTAATTTCTGGGTGTTGTGCAAAAGCCAGAACAAACCATTTCATCAACGAGTTTTTTTCTTGCTCGTTAATAGAATGAAATATGCAGGAAGATAGCTTTTCGGTAGGTGTTTGTGAATATGCAGGAGAGTTTGATAGCAACAACGTGCTTAATAGAAATAATGAGATAAAAACGGCTTCTATCGTTGTTTTGTTTTTAATCATGAATATTTTTCCTCTTCTCATTGTGGGACGTTTATGCTGATTGTTCGCCAGAGGCGATTAAATTTCCTTCAAAGTAGCAACTCTCCCACGGAAGTTTACTCATGTAAGATGCTCCTTAGAGAAATAACATGATTGAAGCATACTGCGATTACCAATACTCAAAACCGGTAAAAACGGGGTGAAGCAAGGTTTATTACGGTTTGGTCACTAAAGTATATAATTACCCTTTTATTACTCTGTGTACTTTTGCCACTATAGGTAAAAGCCCACTTAGCGCAAGGTGGGGAACAACCCCGCTCTTGCGGCTTGCCTACGGACTTTATAAGGTGCAAGGAAACGGCATATTAGCAAGGAGATTTTATGTCAGATCACCGTCCACGCCGGAGTGTGCTTTATATGCCAGGGGCCAACGAAAGAGCGCTAGACAAGGCAAGAAGCTTGCCGGCGGATGCGCTCATTCTTGATTTAGAGGATGCCGTAGCCCCTGATGCTAAGGAAGCTGCCAGAAATCAGGTAGCCGCAACTGTCCGTCAGGGGGGCTATGGAGCACGGGAGGTGGTCATTCGCATTAACGGATCTGATACTCCGTGGGGAGCGGCGGATATGGAGATGGCTGTCTCTGTAAGGCCCGATGCTATTTTAGTGCCAAAAATTAACACCCCCGAAAATATCAGACGTACAAGCGATGCCATGACGCAAGTCGGTGCAGAGACCGACTTGCCACTTTGGGTTATGATGGAAACCCCCCGCGCCATGCTAAACGCCGCGGCCATTGCCCATGAAGCCGAAAGCAAAAATGCGCGACTTTCCGTGTTCGTTATGGGAACCAATGATTTGGTAAAAGAAATAGGGGCCACCCATACGCCGGAGCGCACATCGGTTTTAGGGGCTTTGTCTCATTGCCTGCTGGCAGCACGAACTTCTGGTCTTTGCATTTTGGATGGTGTCTACAATGATATTAAGGATGAAGCAGGATTTGAGGCAGTTTGTCAGCAAGGAGCTGATATGGGGTTTGATGGCAAGACATTAATTCACCCAAGCCAGATCGTCACATGCAACCGCATTTTTTCACCCGATGAACAAGAAGTTTCCGAAGCGCGCGCTATACTGGCAGCTTTTGATAAACCGGAAAACGCAGGCAAGGGTGTGCTGAGTGTTGACGGACGTATGGTAGAATTGCTCCACGCTGACATGGCACGACGCATTGTTGCTATTGCCGATACCATCGCTGCTCTTGAAGGAGAGAGCTAACTCATGACTGTAGAAAGCACTGTAGAGAACAAGGGCAATTTTTTTGAAGATTTTTCTGTGGGTCAGGAAATTATTCATGCCACGCCGCGCACCCTAACCACGGGAGATGCTGCTCTTTATATGGCGCTTTTTGGATCACGTTTTGCGCTACAGTCATCAGATTTTTTTGCACAATCCCTTGGCTTTTCCGTCTCCCCTTTAGATGATTTGTTAATCTTTCATGTGGTGTTTGGCAAAAGCGTGCCGGATGTTTCTCTTAATGCTGTAGCCAATCTGGGTTATGCGGGGGGGCGTTTTTTAACGCCTGTTTTTCCCGGTAATACGCTTACCGCCCGTTCTACGGTTATTGGCTTGAGGGAAAACACAAATGGCAAGACGGGCATCGTTTATGTGAATACCACAGGAACAAATCAGCACGGCGAAGTTGTGTTGGATTATGCACGCTGGGTGATGGTAGCCAAGCGCAATCCTGACACCCCTGCTCCTGAGCCGGTCATCCCCACCCTGCCGGCTGCGGTGGCGGCCTCAGACTTACGTGCGCCGGAAGGCATTGATTACAAGCGCCTTGACGCCAGCGCCTCCGGGAGCACACAATTGTGGGATGACTTTGAGGCAGGCATGAAGTTTGACCATCGGGATGGCGTTACGGTGGAAGAGGCAGAGCATATGTTGGCGACCCGGCTTTATCAAAATACGGCCCGGGTTCATTTTGATGGGTTTACTCAGAAGGATAGCCGGTTTGGTCGCCGTTTGATTTATGGTGGCCATGTGATTTCTTTGGCACGGGCTTTGAGTTTTAATGGTCTATCTAACGGGTTTCACATCGCTGCTATTAACGCAGGGCGTCATGTAGCACCCTTGTTTGCAGGCGATACGGTATTTGCCTGGAGCGAAATAGTTGATAAGGCGCCTCTTGAATGCCGCGCTGATATTGGGGCTTTGCGAGTGTGCACCAGAGCTACAAAAAACCGGCTTTGTGCTAACTATCCGGGTGCACGGGACGACGACACGGATGGTCTCATTCTGGATTTTGACTATTGGCTCCTGATGCCGCGGCGCTGACGGCTGTCTTGCACGCCACATAGGGCTGGCGTGGGCTGGGCATTCTGCCTATTATGCGGAGAGGTTTTTCATGTATATCATCAGACGCATAATCTTTACTATATTATGGTTTATGGCGGCGGCGTCTGCCTCCTACGACATTATTCTCAGTTTGCGGGAACAAGCCCCCGTAACAACCCCTCTGGGTAGAGTGTGGTATTCACTTCATCCCGACAGCCTCAATCTGATGCAAGCCGTCGTACAACGTTACATCTGGCCGGATCTCTGGGACAATGGTGCCGTGTGGCTTCTGCAATGGCCCTTGTGGGGGGTGGTACTTGGCATCGTTTTTGTTTCGTGGATTGTACGTCTTGCCTTCTCTGCAACTACTCGTCGTCCATCCTGAGGGCGGCAATAAAGGCCTCTTGGGGAATATCCACGCTTCCAAAACGGCGCATTTTCTTCTTGCCCGCTTTTTGCTTGTCCAAAAGTTTGCGCTTGCGGGTAGCGTCGCCACCATAACATTTGGCGGTTACATTCTTACGTAGCGCCGGCAGAGTCTCTCTGGCAATAATACGCCCCCCAATCGCTGCCTGTATCGGCACCTTAAACATGTGACGTGGAATAAGCGTTTTTAGTTTTTCGCACATGGCCCGTCCCCTAACCTCTGCCTGACCGCGATGTACAATGAGGCTTAAAGCATCTATAGGGTCTTCGTTCACCAAAATGCCCATCCGCACTAAATCTCCCGTCTCATAACCCTCTATCTGATAGTCAAAACTGGCATAACCCCGAGTGACAGATTTAAGCCTGTCATAAAAATCAAACACCACCTCATTGAGTGGTAAATCATAAACAACCATGGCGCGGGTTCCGGCCCATGTGAGATTAACCTGTCGTCCGCGGCGCTCCTCACACAATTTAAGAACTGAGCCCAGCGTATCCTCCGGCGATAATACTGTTGCCCGTATCCATGGCTCTTCAATATGGTCAATGCGCGTTACATCGGGCATATCGGCAGGGCTGTGGAGTTCCATTTCTGTGCCATTGGTAAGAAATACCCGATAGACAACACTGGGCGCTGTGGTGACAAGGTCAATGTTGAACTCCCGTTCAATGCGCTCTTGAATAATTTCCATATGCAACAACCCTAAAAAACCACATCGAAACCCAAACCCCAGCGCCGCACTGCTTTCCATTTCAAAGGAAAAACTTGCATCATTCAAACGCAAGCGGGCAATGGCCTCGCGCAGATTTTCAAACTCTGCCGAGTCGACAGGAAACATGCCACAAAACACAACAGGCTGTGCCGGTTTGAACCCTGCTAACGATTGCGCTGCCGGTCTGACATCATCGGTCAGCGTATCCCCCACCCGTGCGGCGGCTACCTCCTTTATACCTGCCGTGAAAAAACCAATCTCTCCCGGCTCCAGCTGGTCTACATAGTCTTTTCCCGGTCTAAACACACCAACTTTATCTATACTATAAGTATGGCCCGTAGACATCATGCGCACCCGTTGTCCGGGCCGCAAAATACCGTTCATCAGCCGCACTAACACCACGACTCCTAGAAAAGAATCATACCAACTATCTACCAACAAAGCCGCCAGAGGTTCATCGGTTAAACCCACCGGCGGGGGCAATCGCGTGGCAATCGCTGACAACACGTCTGTAATGCCTGTACCGGTCTTGGCGGAAACTTCAATGGCTTCTGAGGCATCCAGTCCTATGACGTCTTCAATTTGGGTGCGAACACGAGGAGCGTCGGCGGCAGGCAAATCGATTTTGTTCAACACCGGAATAATTTCATGGTCTGCATCAAGAGCCTGCCAAACATTGGCTAATGTCTGAGCCTCTACACCCTGACTGGCATCAACTACCAACAGCGACCCCTCACAGGCGGCAAGAGAACGGTTGACTTCATAAGCAAAATCAACATGGCCCGGTGTATCAATGAGATTAAACTGAAACATTTCACCATCAGGTTCGCGCCAATCAAGACGCACCGTTTGAGCCTTGATGGTGATACCCCGTTCACGCTCCAGAACCATGCTGTCCAGAACCTGATCTGTCATTTCCCGGTCACTCAAGCCGCCGCATAATTGTATCAGCCTGTCTGCCAGCGTTGATTTGCCGTGGTCAATGTGGGCAATGATAGAAAAATTGCGGATACGGTTAATATCGGTCATAAAGCCACCGCATTGTCATGACCTCAGCGAGTAGCCGTGCGCAATACCGCACCCAGTTTGCCCGCTTCAGCGATAATTTTTTCAGAGACACCGGAAATGGTATCATCTGTCAGGGTTTCATGGCGTGGCTGCAGTGTTACCTCAACAGCAAGAGATTTTTTGTCTGCTTCAATACCCGCACCCTCAAAAACATCAAACAGTACAACATTGCTGATGAGGGTTTTATCAGCCTGACGCACCGCATTCAAAATCTGTCCGGCAGGTAAGTTGCTATCCACAATAAAAGCGAAGTCTCTTTTGACCATCTGGAAATCTGAGGCGGCCAAAGCACCGCGCGCGCGTCCACGCCGTTGGCGAGATGTGGGGAGGACTTCCGGAAAAATCTCAAAGGCTACAACAGGACCGTCTACATCCATCGCTTTCAGGATGCGAGGATGTACTTCACCAAACCAGCCCAAGCATATTTTTGCCCCCAGATGCAACGCACCGGAACGGCCGGGATGATAATAATCGGGTGCGGCATCGCTAAAAACTCTGACCTGTGCTACCGGTGCACCCATGGTCATCAAAGCGGCAAGAGCATCAGCCTTAGCATCATAAACAGATACATGCGTTAAGGATTTGCGCCAATTGCGCCCTGTGCCCTCCATAACGGCTGTTCCCCGCCGGAGACCCGCGATCGCCAAACATTGTGTGTTTTGATAGTGCATACTAAACTGAGAGCCCACCTCAAAAAGTGCCACATCATTAAAACCGCGTGCCCCATTACGTCCGGCTGCCGCAATTAGCCCGGGCAACAGCCCGGGCCTCATAGCAGACATTTCTCTGGATATGGGATTAAGAAGACGTAAAGTTCCATTCTTCTCTGTGTCCTCTGCATCTCTCAGGTTGGCGCATAACAAAGCATGGTTTTCAGGAATAAAAGCCCACGTAACAGCCTCTACCATGCCGCGACCGGCTAGGTGACGCCGCGCTGCCCGTATTTGTTTTTGTTGCACGGTTAGAATTGGGCGCGCAACACCTTCTCCTCTCTTCAGAGGCGTTGAGGGCACATCATTCACCCCGTAAACACGAATAACCTCTTCAACAAGGTCAGCGCTACCAACAATATCAGGCCGGAAAGATGGAGGAGTTACCTGCCATGGTGCATCTTTGCTTCCATCAGGGCGTACTACGGTAAAAGCCAGTGCCGTCAATATCTCTTGTGTCCTGATCTCCGGTACATCAATCCCCGTCAAGCGGTTCACATGATCAGGCTGAAACAGTACCGGTGCGGCTTCCAACGGCGCACTCTCCGTTTGTGCCATTATGAGCCGACTCACCTCGCCACCACAAAACTCTACAATCATTGCCGCCGCACTTTGACACCCCTCCTCAACGGAGGCCGGGTCAACGCCCCGCTCAAATCGCCGGCGTGCCTCGGAATCAATACCAAGCCGCCGCCCTGTCTGAGCCGTACGGACCGGATCAAACCACGCACTTTCAACAAGCACTTCCGTTGTGGCTTCAGATACACCTGATGCCTCACCCCCCATAATACCGCCCAACCCTAACACGCCGCTATTATCAGCAATCACGCACATGGTTTCATCAACAGCATAATTTTTACCATCCAGTGCCGTAAAACTTTCTCCAGCCTGCCCCAGCCGTGCTCGTACATCTCCGTTTAGTTTGGCTACATCATATACGTGCAAGGGCCGTGCGCGGTCATGAGCGATGTAATTGGTAATATCTACCAACGCATTAAGCGGGCGCAGTCCAACTGCCTGTAAACGGCGTTGCATCCATTGGGGAGAGGCTCTATTTTTCACGCCCCTTACAATACAACCAGCAAACAAGGGGCACGCCCGTTCTGTCTCCAGAGTGAATTCAAGGCCGATGCCAGTTGATCCGTCAAATCCTGACGACAAGGGTGGCGTTACAAGAGGCTTTAACGTTCCCAGACCCGCCGCTGCCAAGTCTCGTGCAATCCCTCTAATGCCAAGACAGTCCGGACGGTTAGGCGTGATGGTCACCTCAATAACCGGATCGTTTAAACCCATGGCATCCGCAAAAGGCGTACCAACCTCAAGGGCACTGTCTACTTCGATGATGCCATCATGCTCGTCGGACAACCCCATTTCACGTTCTGAACACAACATGCCATGAGAGGCAACACCCCTGATGGTAGCAGGCTTCAAGTGCACTGCTGTACCGGGTATAAAAGAGCCGGGCGAGGCGAAAACTCCCTTCATGCCTGTTCGTGCATTGGGTGCGCCACATACCAGCTGAACCGTTTGTGCCTTACCTTCAACAAGGGTTTCTACCTTGCATACCTGAAGCCGGTCTGCATTTGGGTGAGGTTTAGTCTCGCGAACATAGGCAATGGTGAAGGGTCGCAACTCTTCAGCCGGATTATACAGACTTTCAACCTCCAACCCCAAAGCGGTTAATGTTTCTGATATAGTCTCCAGACCAGCGGTGCTGTCTAGATGATCATGGAGCCAACTCAAAGGTATTTTCATAATGACTCACTCTACAGTAGCTAACTCATGAATTTGGCTCATGAAGAAAGACCACCAGCGAGATCGGGCATATCTAACGGTAAAAAGCCGTAATGTTTTAACCAACGCCAGTCGGCATCAAAAAAAGTGCGCAAATCAGGAATGCCATATTTCAACATGGCCAGCCGGTCTATGCCCATGCCAAAAGCAAAGCCCTGCCAGTCTCCGATTCCTTCTCCGTCAGACCATGGCTGTGCCGCATTGGCGGCGCAATTTTCCAGCACTGCCGGATGCACCATGCCACAACCCAATATCTCCATCCAGTCGTCGCCTATGCCGATATGCAATTCATCGCCTCGTCTCTGACAGCGTACGTCCACCTCTATAGATGGTTCCGTGAAGGGAAAATAGCTGGGACGAAACCGTAAATGCACATCCTCCGTTTCAAAAAAAGCCTGCAGGAAAGATTCTAACGTCCACTTAAGGTGACCCATGTGAATTCCTTTATCAATAACCAGCCCTTCCACCTGATGAAACATAGGCGTGTGGGTTTGGTCAGAATCGCGACGATAAACCCGTCCCGGCGCAATAAATCGAAACGGTGGTTCTCCCGCCTCCATAGCCCGTACCTGAACTGGACTCGTATGAGTACGCAACAACCGCCGGTTACTATCATCTTCTCCTGACAGATAAAACGTATCATGCATATCCCGCGCCGGGTGACTGGCAGAAATGTTTAGCGCCGTGAAATTATAATAGTCTGTTTCAACTTCCGGTCCTTCTTCAACGTTAAATCCCATATCAGCGAAGATAGCGACAATCTCTTCGCTCACCTGAGAGACCGGATGTACACGCCCCTCACCAAGAGCTCCGAAATCTACCGGCAGGCTTGTATCCAACGCTTCTTTTGTTAATCTCTCTTCAAGAGCCGCATTATGGAGCGCTGTCCGGCGGGTATTTATAGCATCGCCAAGCAATGTTTTAAGCGCATTCAAGCGAGAGGCCGCCTCAATACGTGCCTCCTCCTCCATAGCGCCCAACTGTTTCATTAAAGCCGGCACACGCCCCTTACGCCCCAACACCTGAAGTCGCACATCCTCCAGCGTTGGTTCATCATCAGCGGCTGCAATAGAATCAAGGAACTCTCGTTCCAGATCATCCAAGGCGGCCAGATCCATTTCCGCCTGTGTTGTCATGTTCTATATCGCCGGAAGAATAATTATCAATCCAGAGCTGCCGTCGCTTTCACCGCCAGAACCTGAAACGCATCCGGTTCACGCACGGCCAGCTCTGCCAGCATCTTGCGGTCTACTTCTATCCCCGCACGGCTGAGGCCATGAATGAACCGCCCATAAGTCAATCCGTGTGCCCGGGCCGCCGCGTTAATACGCTGAATCCACAAAGCCCGAAAATTGCGCTTTCGAGTCCGACGGTCCCGATAGGCATATTGTCCGGCACGGTCTACTGCCTGACGCGCAATCCTAAATGTGTTCTTGCGCCGCCCGTAGTAGCTTTTGGCCGATTTGATAACTTTACGGTGGCGGGCGTGGGCCGTCACCCCTTTTTTCACACGTGACATGATATACGCTCCTCTTTTATATCTTTAATATGGGTTTTGACTCGACTGCGTCTTGCCTGCATCACACCCTGACTTGTCAACCGTAGGGCATATAGTTGCGCACCACGGGCGTGTCACATTCCTTCATGATGGTAGTGCCGCGTTGGGTCCGCAATTGTCGTCCGGAGCGTTTAATCATGCCGTGACGCTTGTTGGCCTGAGCGGAGCGTACTTTTCCACTCGCCGTAAAGCGGAATCGCTTTTTAGCGCCGCTTTTAGTCTTAAGTTTGGGCATTTTGCTTCCTCTTAGTTATTGCTTAAAGCCTACACGAAGCCTTGAAAATCGCCTCGGCATGCCCTGTACGCCGGACCATTTCTCTAGGATATCCCCGTTATAGAGATTTTTTACGATAATGCAACTTGCTCTTTCTTATTTTCCCACTATAGAAGAGAGCATCCCTTCCTGAGGACGCATTCTCATGGCCCACTTCCCACCCCCTAATAGTTCAAAGGGTAGACCGCTTGTTGTCGCCCACCGGGGTGGGGCCGGATTAAAGCCGGAAAACACCCTTGCTGCCATTGAAACAGCTCTGGAGATGGAGGTAGATGCCATAGAGGTTGATGTTCACCTCTCTGCCGATGGCGTGGTGGTGGTACACCATAACGAAAGTTTGAACCCCTCTATAGCCCGTGGAGCGGATGGTTGCTGGCTGCTATCCCCCACGCCACTTATTAAAAATCTCACCCTTTCCCAGCTCCAACGCTATGACATTGGGAGGCTCAAGCCCGATAGCGATTATGGGGCTAAGTTTCCTCATCAGGAGTCGGTTGGTAGGGTGCACATTCCCACCTTGGATGATGTCATAGAAACTATCTACCGGCTGGGCCGTCCTAGTACGCAGCTTTTTCTCGAGCTTAAAACATGTCTTTTTGACCCTGCCCGTGGTGCGGACCCAAAACGATTGGCTGCCAAAGCCGTCGAGAGGATAACGCACCACAATATGATAGCGCGAACACGGCTGCTTTCTTTTAACTGGATTGCACTCCTTGAAGCGCGGCGGCTGCTACCGGAGATCCCTAACTTTTTTTTAACGGTGCCTTTTGCTCTGATAGACTCTGCCCGCTACAATGCTCCCGATGGTCCTTATGAGAGGATGGGCCTTGCCCGCACCCGGCCGGCACCTTGGGCGGCGGGGTTTAACTGGCAAGACAGTAAGGAGACCGGTATAGGCGCACGGATGGCTCATACCGTTGCACGTGCCCGTGATCAGGGTCAGGCAGATGGATGGGCGCTTTGGCGTGGCGACCTTAGCCCTGAAATAGCCGCTTATGCCTGCGCTCTTGGAATTAATTTGGCCTGCTGGACAGTTAATGAAACAAACGATATGACTTCTGCGATAACACATGGTGTCACCGCCATCATAACCGACAGACCGGACCGTCTTCTTGATCTTTTGAATTCCCCCTAGCGAGGGGCTAACACCATGACCATCTGACGGCCCTCTATTTTGGGTTGTAATTCTACCTTGGCTACGTCTTCTGTCTGCTCGCGCACACGCTCAAGAAGTGTCATACCTAAATGCTGATGGGCCATCTCCCGCCCCCGAAACCGAAGCGTCACCTTGACTTTATCCCCTTCTTCAAAGAACCGCATAATGGACCGCATCTTAACCTCATAATCATGGGTATCTATGTTGGGCCGCATTTTGATTTCTTTGGTCTCAACGGTTTTTTGATTACGCCGCGCCCGGCTAGCTTTCTTCTGCTCTTCATATTTGAATTTGCCATAATCCAATATCTTGCAGACAGGGGGCTCGGTGTGGGGCGATACTTCCAGCAAATCAAGCTCGGCCTCTTCGGCAAGAGCGAGTGCGGTATCAATATCTAACACATCACGTTTTTTGCCTTCAGCATCAATAACCAGCACACGAGGTGCCGTAATCATCTCATTTACCCGAAGGCCGTCTTTTGATGGTTTTTCACTATCTGGTTTGCGAATGGGTCACGTACCTCTCTATTTGTTTCACACTATTATTACTTCCAGGACTGTTTCCAGACCAAATCCAAGGCGCACGGTAAAGTCTCATAGACCTTGCCCCGCTCCTTTAGCATAGAATTATCGTCTTGCGTCCGCAAGTCAAGGGGCGTTTGTTTACGAAGGCGCCGGTTGTGGGCATAATCCTACCGATTTTGTTAGATGCGATTATTCGGCTATCATGAGTTTATGCACCCGTGACGGGTGCGATAGATTTTACGCCCCATAAGAGTATACGTCATGGGGAAGTGCAGTGGTAATAATGTCTGACAACAAAAGCCAAACCACCAAAGATGCGTTGCGCCGTGATACCCCGTGGATTTTTCGCACCTACGCGGGGCATTCTACGGCTTCTGCCTCTAATGCGCTATTTCGGGAAAACATGTCCCGCGGACAAACGGGACTCTCTATAGCTTTTGACCTCCCTACCCAGACCGGCTATGACCCCGATCATCCTCTCGCCCGGGGCGAAGTCGGCAAAGTAGGCGTACCAGTTGCGCATCTGGGTGATATGAGAACCCTGTTTGAGGATATTCCCTTAGACCGGATGAATACCTCTATGACCATCAATGCCACGGCTCTCTGGTTATATGCCCTTTATGTTGCTCTGGCCGACGAACGAGGTATTGACCGGCACACTCTTTCAGGCACAACCCAGAACGACATCCTAAAAGAATATCTGGCGCGCGGGGCTTATATATTCGCACCTGACCCCTCTATGAGATTAACCGCCGATCTTATCGCTTTTGCTTACCGGGAAACGCCAAAGTGGAATCCCGTGAATGTCTGCTCGTATCATTTGCAGGAGGCCGGAGCGACTCCGGTTCAGGAGGTAGCCTTTGCGCTGGCAGCTGCCCGAACTGTGCTGAGCCGGGTGCGCAACGGCGGTCAAATTGACGAAGATGATTTCGTTCACATTGTCGGCCGCATTAGTTTTTTTGTTAATGCCGGTGTGCGCTTTATCACCGAATTATGCAAGATGCGGGCTTTTGCGCGGTTGTGGGATGAGATATGCTGCGAGGAGTATGGCGTTGAAGATGAACGATTGCGGCGCTTTCGCTATGGGGTTCAGGTCAACTCTCTGGGATTGACGGAGCAACAACCTGAAAACAATGTCTATCGAATTTTGCTTGAGATGTTAGCGGTAACCTTGTCGCGGGATGCGCGGGCGCGGGCCGTTCAACTGCCGGCATGGAACGAAGCCATAGGTCTCCCCCGCCCGTGGGATCAGCAATGGTCGCTCAGAATGCAGCAGATATTAGCCTATGAGACAGACCTTCTGGAGCATGATGATATTTTCAATGGGTCCTTGGTGATTGAAGAAAAAGTAGAAAACATGATGGGGCAAATCAGAAAGACAGTCGCAGAGATAGATGCCATGGGTGGTGCCGTGGCGGCGATTGAAAATGGCTATATGAAACAGCAGCTCGTTATGTCCAATCAGGCGCGTGTTGCGGCTATTGAACAAAACGATCAAATTGTTGTGGGGGTGAACCACTTTCAGGAAACGGCACCTTCCCCCCTTGCTACCGGTGTTGACAGTGTGGTGACGCCGTCTCGTGAGACGGAGGAAGAACAGATTGCGTGTCTTAACGCATGGCGGGCACAACGGGACGAGCGCAAAGTCAAAGAGGCTCTTGAAACCCTTGAGCGTACCGGGCGGGAGGGCGGTTCCCTCATGCCACCATCTATAGAGGCGGCCCGCGCCGGTGTTACCACCGGAGAATGGGGCCATGTTTTACGGCTTGTGTTTGGTGAGTATCGCGCGCCCACAGGTGTGGGGGGACAGGGGGCGTCACGGGCAAAAAGTGCCGAAAGTGCAGCAGTCCGGTTGCGCGAGCGGGTTGTCTCTCTGGCAAATAGATTGGGCCGCCGCCCCCGTCTTTTGGTGGGCAAACCCGGGTTGGACGGACACTCAAACGGTGCGGAACAAATAGCCCTGCGCGCACGGGATTGCGGCATGGAGGTGATTTACGAAGGCATTCGCCTGACCGCCGTCGAGATTGTCAAGGCCGCCCTCGAAGAAAGTGTTCATATCGTGGGCTTGTCTATTTTGTCCGGCTCTCATCTGGCTTTAGTCCATGATGTGATGGAGCGTATGGAGGCGACAGGCATTGGATATGTGCCGGTGGTCGTAGGCGGTATTATTCCGGCCCATGATGCGGACACACTTAAACGATATGGCGTAGCGGCAGTTTATACCCCGCGTGATTTCCAGTTAGATACTATTATGGCAGATATGATATCTATCATTGAGAAACGCAATCTGAAGAAGGAGAATGAAACATGAGAACAAAAGCGGGTATCTTTCTGGGGTGTCTGTTTTTATTGTCCGTCTTGCTATCCCCTCTTCAGGCGCAAGGTAATGTGTTGTCGGATACAGTGTGCGACGCGTATCGGTATCAACGCGGGCCTTGCCGGTTGTTGGATGTGACGTTTTGGCGGACGGTTACGGTGACCGATGTAGAATCCGCTCTTCGTCAGGACGCTGATATCAACGCCCGCAATAAGGGTGGTTTCACGCCCCTGCATTTTGCAACGCGCTATAGTGCACCAGTGGCAGTGGTAGAACTGTTGCTGGAGAACGGGGCTAATATAGAGGTTCGCAGTGAGTCGCTTGGTTACACACCCCTGCATTTTGCGGCGCGCAATAGCAAGGCGGCGGTTGTGAAACTATTGTTGGACCGTGGTGCCGATATAGAGGCTCGTGTAAAGATTAACGGGTTAACGCCCCTGCATGAGGCAGCGGGTAGTAGCAAAACACCGGCGGTGGTGAAACTATTACTGAATCACGGGGCTGATATAGGAGACGGCGGTACGTTTGGAGAAACACCCTTGCATTTGGGGGCGTCCTATAGCCAAACACCATCGGTGATAAAACTGTTACTAGACCATGGGGCCGATATAGATGCCCGCAATGAGGGTGGACAAACGCCCTTGTATTATGCGGCGAGCGATAGCGAAACACCAGCAGTGGTGAAACTGTTACTGGATCATGAGGCTGATATAGAGTCTCGCGATGAGGATGGAAAAACGCCCCTGCATGCGGCAGCGTCATTCAATCCCACTCTGGCGGTAGTGGAATTATTACTAAATCGCGGGGCCGATGGCGCGGCGCGGGACAACTCGGGAAACACACCTCTTGACTATGTTCAGTACAATGAGTTTCTCAAGGGAACCGAAGCCTATCGGCGGCTAAAAGATGCTCAATATTAACTATGACTAGACATGCAAAAAACAACACACCGCCGCCGAATGAAATTACGTGATTGATAATCTGCTTCTGGTAGCGCCTGTTTTTGCCATCGTGGCACTGGGCTGGGTAGCGGCCCGTATAGGATGGTTCACCTCGGCTGCCATTGATGGCGTAGACCGCTTTGTTTTCAATTTAGCCATCTCTCTGCATTCTTGTTTAACACCATCTCTCAAACGGAACTGTCACAAGTGTTGTCGTGGGAGTTGTGGGGCAGCTACTATGGAAGTGCCCTTACAAGCCTGACATTGGGCGCTCTTATCGCGCACTTTATTTTACGCCGCCCGTTGGGAGACAGCGCCATCATCGGCTTTAGCGGCGGGTTCTCTAATCTCGTCTTGTTGGGCTTGCCTATTACCCTAACTTATTTTGGCAACGAAGCACTGTCACCCTTCTTCCTCATTCTCGCAGTTCATAGCATCATTATGTATAGCGTTTCAACCTTTCTGGTTGAAATAGCGCGAGTCAAACGAACCGGAACAACACAAAACACCAACCCCAAAATAATCCGCATTATATGGGCCGGATTACAAGGCATGGTCCGCAATGTTATTATCTTATCTCTGGTGCTAGGCATTATATGGAGCCAGACAGGCTTTGAACTACACGACGTCATAAAAAGTTTTTTGAACTTGTTGGGACGTGCAGGCATCCCCGCCGCTCTCTTCGTTATGGGCGCTATGCTAACTCAATATAAACTCCATCACAGCCTTGGGGCGGCAAGTTTCATATCATTGTTTAAACTTGTGGTACATCCTCTGATAGCTTTTATGCTGGCGCGTTATGTCTTCGCCTTGCCCACTTTGTGGGTTGGCACCATCACTCTCATGGCTTCTATGCTAACGGGGATTTTTACATTCCTCTTAGCCAATCGTTACCCCATGGCACAAGGTGGGGCCTCCAGCGCTATTGGATTCTCAACCCTGCTTAGCATGGTCTCCATTATCATCGTGCTGGGGCTGCTTACCCCGTAATCCAACGCCGGCACGCGCCAAACACCGGACACTCTCAGGTGTCTCACCCCGCTCCCGCAACATGCGAATACCCACATCCCCCGCCTTCTTAGATAGCCGCCGCCCCCGATCATCACGCACCAGCTCGTGATGATAATAATCCGGTTGAGGCAATCCCAACAACTCCTGCAAAATCCGGTGAACACCTGTAGCGGGTAGCAAATCATGACCCCTCGTTATCAGGCTTACCCCTTGCACCGCATCGTCCAGCGTGACACTTAAATGATAACTCGTTGGGAAATCTTTGCGGGCAATGACAACATCACCAATAGTCTCAGCCTGCACCGATATACAACGGCGCCGCTCCCGTCCCTCCACAAACATTAAAGACTCGGCCTTCTCCTCCAACCGCGCCAATGCTTTTTGCATATTGAGACGCCACGCAAATTGACCACCCTCCCACATTAATCCATTACGTTGAGCTGGACTTATATCCCGATATAATCCCGGATAAAACGGTTGGCCATCCGCATCCTTCGGCCACCGCCGCAACCCTCCCGCCGTACTTTCAATGGCAGATCTAATCTCTCCCCGTGTTGCCCAACACGGATAAACAACGTCCATATCCCGTAATTGACGCAAGGCACGCTCATAGTCATCAAAATGCTCCGATTGTCGCCACACCGGCTCCTCCCACCTAAGCCCTAACCAGCGCAAATCTTCGTAAATAGCCTCCTCAAAAACAGTTTTACTCCGGCCCTGATCAATATCCTCGATGCGCAACAAGAAACGGCCCCCAAGACGCTTTGCCTCATCAAACGCTAAACACGCCGACCAGACATGACCTAAATGTAAATATCCATTAGGACTCGGTGCAAAACGAAGGACAGCGGATGACATGAATAAACCCGTTAACTGAAGACATAACCCGCCATCATACACACAAAATACAAAGCAAAGACAAATCCTCCCCCTTTACCTATACTGGTACCGCACCCTTCGTTACGTCATGATACGGACAATACTTAATGAGCACACCTCTTTCAGGCCCTCGCCTCCCGCCCACCGCCTCTGGCCCTCCGGGCCGGTTGGTTATCTTGTGTCATGGTTATGGCGCGGACGGTAATGATTTAATCAGTCTTGGCCCCCACTGGCAAAAACTCATGCCCGACGCCGCTTTTGTAGCCCCCAATGCCCCCCAACCGTGCGCCATGGGAGGCACAGGCTATCAATGGTTTCCCATTACCCGCACCGACCCCACGGAAACGGAGAGAGGTGTTACTGTCGCCACACCCGTTCTGGAGGAATTCATCAAGGCTGAACTCTCTCACTATCAACTCACCCAAGACCGCCTTGCCCTTGTGGGATTTAGTCAGGGAACCATGATGGCTCTCCATATAGGTTTGCGGGGTGATATTAATCCGGCAGCGATTGTTGGTTTTTCCGGTACTCTAACCGGCGGTGAGACGTTGGGTGATACTATCAAATCCCGTCCGCCGGTGTTGCTCGTTCATGGGGATGCGGACAACATGATCCCCCCCACCGCCATGTATAGTGCCGCTCAAACTATGGGGCGGGTTGGTCTCGGGGTTCAATGGCACATTAGTCAAGGCGTAGGACATGGCATTGGCCCTGATGGGCTCTCATTAGCAGGTCATTTTTTGTCAGATGCTTTTGCCGGACGCTTTAAAGGCATGCAATCTGGCGAAGCGGTGCCAGACGCTTAAGAATCATCGGTAGAAAAGCGCTTACGCAACCGTTCATTAAGCGCATCCCGCACCTGCCTATAAGACATGAGAACTTGCTCACGACTTCCGGTAGCAATAGTGGGGTCCATGGTTGGCCAATACTCCACATTCACGGCCATGGTGCGGGTCAACTCAAGAGCCTGATGGTGAGCTTCCGGCGTCAGAGTGAAAATCAAATCAAAAGACGTATCTTGCAAATCGGAAAAACTCTTAGGCCGATGCTTATCCATCTCGATACCAACCTCCCACAAAACTTCTACACAAAAAGAATCCAATTCGCCGGAACGTACACCACAAGAATCAACATAAATTGTCTGACCACACAAATGTTTCATCAACGCTTCAGCCATAGGTGAGCGCACCGCATTATAATTGCAGGCAAATAAAACCGCGCCGGGATTTTCCACCCCTCTATCCCCGAATATGCAAAACGCAAATGAGAGTGAACAAGCGTCGAGAGGTATCAAAATCAACCTCAACCTTGCCGAACAACCGGTCAATGAGCAAGCGGGAGCCTTCATCGTGCAAAGCTCTGCGGCCAACATCAATGGCTTCAATACGCCCGGGTGCTGCTGTGCGAATAGCATCGTAATAGTTTTCGCACACCATAAAGTAATCTTTAATAAGTCTGCGAAATGGTGTAAGAGACAACAAAATGCGCCGAAGAGTATCTCCTTCTTCATGATGACGCACGTCAAAAACAAGACGGTTTTCTTCTATAGAAAGATGTAAACTATAAGGCCCTTCGCCTCCCTCCATTAGGGAAAAATTATTTTCCTCCAACAAATCATAAACAGCGACACGGCGCTCGTGTTCAACCTCCGGCCCACGGCGCACGACCGTTTTTTCGTCCAGCACAATATCAACAATGCAGGACGTGGTGTTCTCATCATTGCCGGACATTACGATGTCCCGTCTTTATTGTTAAGGCGAACGGAAATCGAACGGGCATGAGCCTCCAACCCCTCTGCCTGCGCAAGGCTTATCACCGCCGGTGCAAGAGATGATAAATTCTCTGCCGAACAATGAATGACACTACTACGCTTCATAAAGTCTGTTACGGCTAGCGCCGATGAAAACCGCGCTGCACGCGCCGTAGGCAAAACATGATTGGGACCTGCAATATAATCTCCTACTGCCTCCGGCGTATAGCGGCCTACAAAAATAGCTCCCGCATGGTGAATGTGCTCCAGATAACCTTCCGGCTCTTCAATTGCTAACGATAAATGCTCCGGTGCTAACCGGTTTACCAGTGCGGTACTTTCTGCAAGAGAGCGCACTTGGATAATTGCACCAAAATCACTCCAGCTGGCCTGTGCAATCATGCGGCGTGGCAAAGTTTCTAATTGCGCTGCAACAGCTGCCTCCACAAGGTGTGTAAACGTCTCATCGTCCGTAATGAGAATACTCTGAGCGGTTACATCATGCTCCGCTTGCGCTACCAGGTCAGCGGCAATCCACGCCGGATCATTATGACCATCGGCCACAACCAAGATTTCCGAAGGCCCTGCAATGGAATCAATCCCTACTGCCCCAAACACCTGCCGCTTGGCCTCTGCCACATAGGCATTACCCGGACCGGTAATGACATCAACGGGCGTGATAGTTTCCGTGCCAAATGCTAATGCTGCTATAGCGTGTGCGCCACCAACACGGTATAGTTCATCTATACTGGAAAGGTGCGCGGCTGCCAGCACCAAAGGATTAAGCGTGCCTTGTGGGGCCGGTGTTACCATAATCCGACGATTTACTCCTGCGACCTGTGCCGGGATAGCATTCATGAGCACCGAACTTGGGTAGCTGGCCGTGCCTCCCGGAGCATAAAGACCGGCAGCATCAACCGCTGTCCAGCGTTGCCCTAACTTAACGCCTAACTCATCTACGTGATAATCATCCACCGGACATTGCCTCTCATGGAACGTCCGAATGCGGGTTGCTGCCAAATTCAATGCTTCAAGAGTTGCTGCCTCACATGCTCCGGAGGCCGCTTCTATTTCACGGGAACCTATAACAAGGCCTGAATCCGCTGCCGCTTGTCCATCAAATCGTGCCGTATACTCCAACAACGCCGTATCGCCGCGCTGCCGCACATCGGCAATAATAGCGGCTACCTGTTCTTCAACACGAACTGTTTGTGTTTCCCGCTTGCCCATAAGAGTTGTAAAAGAATCTTCAAAACCCGTGTCTGCAGTGGAAAGACGCTGTACCATGATCTCGTATCCTATTCCTGATGACCGGACGTTTCAGGTGCATCATGGCCGGGAAGCCCCCGGGCGGGCCACGGGCCGCTTAAATCAGCACACGCTGCACTTAACGCATCAACCTTGAGACGCACCTCACCCCCACCGGCAAAAACCAACGTCACAAAACCACCGGGGGCGTTGGTCGTATCAGGCTCAAACCTTATGGTCATCAGTGATAGCACTTCGTCAGGACGATCACGTCGAATACGACGGGCATGCACTTGATTCACATCATCAAAATGAAGGCCGCATCGAACACGCTCGGCACTTGTCTGTGTCTCGCTCCCTGTATGCACTCTCTCCCAGCGCAACCTATTGGCCACCAAAGCAAACCTTCTCATAGTTGCCATATGCCCCATATCGCCCACCTGCAATACGGCATCTTGAAAACAAGCCGCCATTACTTCCAAATCAGCCTGATCATGAGCTATCAACCGTAAGGGGGCATCGCTGTTGTTTTGCGCCGACATCAATTTTGTTTCCTTTCAATAGACGCTCCACAGCGTCCCAGTTTTTCTTCCAGACGTTCAAAGCCACGGTCCAGATGATAAACCTCATTGATAATCGTTTCACCCTTTGCTGCCAATCCTGCAATTACAAGACACACGGAGGCCCGCAAATCTGTTGCAACAACCGGTGCACCAGTTAGGTATTCTACCCCCCGAACGCGGGCCGTCTCTCCCTGTAGAGAAATATCCGCACCTAACCGGATGAGTTCTTGAACATGCATAAAGCGATTTTCAAAAATGGTCTCCGTAATCTCAGAGATCCCGGAAGCACATGTCATCAACGCCATAAATTGTGCCTGAAGATCTGTTGGAAAGCCGGGCCATGGTGCGGTTTGCACATTGACCCCCTGCAAGGACGTATCAGGAGACCTGACGTTAAGCCCATTGGTGGTTTCTTCTATAACCCCACCCGCAGATCTCAACAAAGCAATAGGAGCCTCTAAGGCTCCCGTTTCAACGCCTTGCAGTTCAACCTCACCCCCCGTTACAAGGGCTGCCATGGCGTACGTACCTGCCTCAATGCGGTCCGGCGGGACTTGATGGTGTACGCCCGTAAGCGTTCTGCCTCCGCGAATAACAAGCCGGTCTTCACCGACACCCTCAATCTGTGCACCCATAGCAATAAGACAGTGGGCAAGGTCGACAACTTCAGGTTCACGTGCAGCGTTCTCTAATACTGTCTCGCCTTCCGCCAGAGTAGCGGCCATCATCAACGTATGCGTTACCCCTACCGATACCAACGGCGAGCGAAAAACCGCTCCCTTCAGACCATGAGGTGCTACCGCCTCAACATAACCACCGCTGGTGGTAATCTTCGCACCCATAGTCTCCAGTCCTTTGATGTATAAATCCACGGGCCGGTTGCCAATAGCATCTCCTCCCGGCAACGAAATTCGCGCCTTCCCACATCGGGCGAGCAAAGGCCCCAAAACCCAAAAACTTGCGCGCATTTGTGAAACAAGATCATACGGTGCCTTCAAAGACGTAATACTGTCTGCCTTCAAGCGTACCCTGCGACCCGACTGGCTGGCTACGCTGCTTTCTATCTTCACGCCGTGGTTTTCAAGTAAGCGGGTGAGTGTGGTTGTATCGGTCAGGTCCGGTACATTGTCTAACTCAACTGTACCTTCCGTTAAAAGAGAGGCAATCATCAATGGTAGCGCCGCATTTTTGGCGCCACTTATGGGAATAATTCCATGCAAGGGACTGCCGCCGGTAATCCGGATACAATCTGAAAGTGCCCCCGTCATCAAATCACAGACGAGCCGGAATCCGTTCCGGCATCGCCACTCTTCTTACGGCGGGCTTGCTCCTTACGGCGACGAAGGTTTGCTCTCAACGCTTCTTCAAGCCGCTTCTTACGGGCGTCCTCCTCCGCTTTTTTACTGTTTATGTCGTTATCGCTCATAGATTCAGTATATACCCCCATACTTGCCCGAACATGGTTTTTTCTCGTATGGTCACATTTCAGCGTCACTAATAAGCGCCCACGTAGCTCAGGGGTAGAGCACTCCCTTGGTAAGGGAGAGGTCGCGTGTTCAAATCACGCCGTGGGCACCAGTACGCACCCATATTCTTGTCACCTGGCCTTTTGATATATGACCTCAACCATTCCCCTTAAAACATACCATCATCAGGGGGCTAAAATTATCGTCGGTCTTGATCCTTCTGAGAAGATTCTGACCAGCTGGGGGTTGCCTGTTTCGGCAAATGGCCTTGAGATTTTTTGCGCCCAGTGCGTGGAGGCTCTTACTCTGGTCCCCGCGATTGTAAAATTCCAGGCCGCTTTTTTTGAGCGTTTTGGCAGTCAGGGCGTACACCATCTTGAGACAGCGACCCGCCAGTTTAGAGATAGCGGTATTCCTGTCATTCTAGATGCCAAACGGGGTGATATAGGCTCAACCGTAGAGGCTTACGCCAACGCTTATATCGGTAATGCCGACTTTCCTTTATCAGGGTTAACAGTCAACCCCTATCTTGGTTTTGATGCCCTTAAGCCTTTTTTTGAACGGGCACTGGCACATGAGTTTACTCTTTTTGTTGTAGCACGCTCCTCCAACCCTGAAGGGGATCTCCTGCAAACGGCGGTGACAAATAACGGCGAGAGTGTGGCTGCTCATATCTGCGATAGTATCGCAGCCCTCAATGAGGCCTACGGAGCCCCTATTGCCGGAGCCGTTTTGGGAGCCACCCAACCACAAACCTTTGCGGATTTGGCACGGCGCTTGGATGGTGCACCTATTCTGGCACCGGGCATTGGTGCACAAGGGGCCACTCTTAAAGAATTGCAGGAGATGGCAGGCTCTTATTACCGGCAGACAATTCCGGCGGCTTCCCGCGCTATTCTGAAACATGGTGATACAGCCCAAAACATGGCCCGCGCTATTGACGCTATGAGTGCGGAAGACAGAAATTTGCGCACTTCCTCATGAAGGGTCTTTTTCAAATCGAGGAATATCTTCGTGTATCAAAGCCCAGGAATAGGCTGTTGATGTCCACAGCGTAGCGCTCGGAGTAAGACGTGAGGCATCATCCAGACTGCCTGCTTTAATACCCCAAACATCCGGCATGGCGTGGAGTTTACTAAACAGAGGAGTTCCACATTGGACACAGAACTGTCGGGTTACCTGATTGCCTTTGTCAGAATCAGATGTGTGCCCCCGTACATTATCTTCGCCTGAAGTAATACAAAAAGCCGGTTTGGGCGCAATCACCACTGCCGCCGCATTACCACCGGAGACATATCGGCAATCCCGACAGTGGCATATAAGAAACGCTACCGGTTCTGCATCGCATTCATACCGAACAGCACCGCATAGGCATCCTCCGGAAATAGAATTAGACATTCGCAAGACCTCCTCGACAAAAATTCATAAGAGTTCAAATCATCCTGCCCGTAACAGTCAGGCCCTGTCAATCAGATGAAGAAATGAGCCGGCCACCCTCTCCCTCTTACAACCGGTTGCCTGAGGAGGGCTACTTTCTCCGCAGGGTTTGGTGTAAAAAAGAGAGGAGGCGCCTCGTTCTCCTTCTGCAATGGCATAATGAAACTCATGGGCACGAAAGAGAGTCTCGTAAGCGCCTAACGGACAAGGCTCTGCCAGAGAGACATGACGATACCCCAGCACCTGGCGGTCCGTTTGAAACTTAAACGACACAGGCAACAACCCCGCCATGGCATGACGCTGTCCGTTAGGTTCTTCCAGTCCTTCTCCCAATGCCATATAGCCGCCACACTCACCATAAATAAAGGCACCCCGTCGTGCCGCCTGACACAATCCCTTAAGAAACTGCGCTGCCCCTGCAAGTCTGCCCCCATAAAGTTCCGGATAACCGCCGGGCAAAAATATGGCATCTGCCTGCTCTGAGGGCGCTTCATCTCCAAGGGGTGAAAAAAACGATAATATTGCTCCCTCCGCACTCCAAGCCGAAAACCATGCCGGATACGCAAAAGAAAATGCTTCATCTTGCGCAATGGCAATATGTTGTCCTAAAGGAGGAACAGGCGGTGGTATTTCCTCTGATGAATCAAAACGATCCGGCCTTGCCAATGCTATTACTTCATCAATAGCGCTATGGCGTGCAACATAGTGTGCCGCTCTATCCAGAAATTCATCAAGAGCGTTATGTTCACCCGCCTGTATAAGACCCAGGTGACGATGAGGCAGATGCAACCGGTTATTAACCGGCACCATGCCCAGTACTTTTACTCCCGCTTTATCGGCTCCGGCTTGTAGAAGCTGCCGGTGGATATCGCTTCCAACACGATTAAAAATAACCCCCGCCACGTCAACATCGGAACGAAAACCCAAAAACCCGCTGAGTAGCGCACCGGCGGAAGCCCCCATGCCGCTACCATCTACCACCAACACGACAGGCCAACCGGAAAGAGCTGCCAGGTCCGCTGTAGACCCTGTGCCATCCCGTGCGCCATCAAACAACCCCATTACCCCTTCAACAATAACCAAATCGCTATCCTCATGGAGGGTAGCGGTAACTCCGGCCAGTGTTTCCGGACGCATGGCCCAAGGGTCAAGGCTCAGGCACGGTCTGCCGGCTGCCGCCCCATGAAAAGCGGCGTCAATATAATCCGGCCCTACCTTGGCAGCGACAACAGACGTGCCGAGACGATGCAGATGGCGCAATAAGGCCATCGTCACAACCGTCTTGCCCCCCCCTGAACGAGGAGCCGCTATAATAAGGCCCGGTGGTATCATGCAATCGTCTCTTGCGACTTTCTCCGCACATTCTTGTCTATGGGACTATACTATCATTCATGATGGCGCGACACGCAGACAAACAGACAACATCTCTGCGATATGGATGGACAACCGGAGCATGTGCTACCGCTGCTGCCCGGGCCGCCGTTACCGCCTTGATGACGGGTGAGTTTCCCGACCCTGTCACCATACGCTTGCCCCGTGGTAAAACACCTGCCTTTGCTTTAGCTCATGAGAAACAAGGTGCTGGATTTGCCGAAGCGGGGATTGTGAAAGACGCCGGTGATGATCCGGATGTCACCCATCAGGCTCTTGTGATAGCACGGGTGAGGCGAGGGGTGGCAGGGAGCGGTGTTACCTTTCGTGCGGGCAAGGGTGTGGGGGTTGTAACCCGCCCGGGTTTACCTCTTGAGGTAGGGGAGGCGGCCATCAATCCGGCCCCCCGTGCCATGATACGCGAGGCCGTCATAGAAACTGCTACTGCTCATGGAGAGGCGGGTGATGTCATTGTGGAAATTGCCATTCCCGACGGTGAAAAGTTAGCGCGGCATACGTGGAATCCGCGTCTTGGCATAATCGGCGGGTTATCCGTGTTGGGGGTAACGGGAATTGTGGTGCCTTATTCGTGTGCGGCATGGATTGATGCCATTCACCGGGGCATTGATGTAGCGCGGGCAGCAGATATTCACCATGTGGCCGGATGCGCCGGTGATATATCGGAGCAAGCGGTACGGGAGTTTTATGATTTACCCGAGGTGGCTTTGTTGGATATGGGCGATTTCGCTGGTGGGCTGTTGAAATATCTGCGTCGCAACCCTTTGCCGTGGCTGACTATAGGTGGTGGGTTTGCGAAAATATCCAAACTGGCAGCTGGTCGCCTTGATTTGCATTCGGGTCGTAGCACGGTAGATTTTGATTTTCTGGCGGGCATAGCGCATGACCTGAATATGCCGGACGAACAGCGTACCCGCATCCAAAACGGCACCAGTGCCGGTGAGGTGTTATTAGCGGCCGGAGACCATAGCGCCGCCCTTGCTCACGAGGTAGCCGTTCAGGCTCAGACAAAGGCGATGCACGTGTTAGACAAAACCAATGCACCCATTCGGTTAGACGTTATGATTGTCAACAGGCAGGGCGATATTATAGCTCATGCCCTGCCGCATCCAACATCTGTGCAATGAAAATGAATAAGGTTGGGAGTAAAGGTGGAGATATTCCCCTGCTCATTTTGGGGGGGTCGTCAGAAGCCATCACTTTGGCCCGTACCCTGAACAGTCATTGTGACTTTAGAAATAAATTTCATATTATCACGTCTCTTGCCGGACGCACCGGCGCCCCTCGTCATCCTCCCGGTATGGTGCGCATCGGTGGTTTTGGAGGTGTTCACGGGCTGGCGCGTTTTTTGCGTGAAGAAAATATCACTCTGATGGTAGATGCCACTCATCCTTACGCCTGCCGGATTTCACGCAACGGAGCTGTGGCGTGTCGCTTGTGCCATATTTCCCGTCTTCATTTACAGCGGCCTCCCTGGCAACAGGTAACAGGTGATGCATGGCAACGTGTTCCCACCATGGTTGCCGCTGCCGATACGTTACCCTCCGGAGCGCGGGCCTTTCTTGCTATTGGCCGGCAAGAGATAAAAGCCTTTGCCGGACGAGATGATATTGACCTCATGGTGCGCACGGTCGATCCTCTTGGTGTTTCACACCTTACCCCCCGGTGTACCTTTATTACCGGGCGCGGTCCTTTTTGTGTGGCAGACGAACAGGCTCTTCTGGAGGCCCACAACATTACGCACCTTGTGTGCCGCAATAGTGGCGGGGCCGGCTCTTATGCCAAACTGGAAGCCGCCCGTACTCTGGGCATTCCGGTCATTATGGTTGATCGCCCGCCGCCGCCGCCCAGCCCACGTATAGCTTCCGTGGAAGATGCTCTGAGGTGCATTCGCCGGTTGGTAGCCTGAGCGTATAAATTGGGGAGCAATTCAAATTAAGGGGTGTTTTTGATACCATTATACGATAGTGCCCAAAACTCATAATTTTCCTTAGCTCTTTCTTTCTCTGTATTCGTTTGGATGCTATCGTGACAGATATGGCAGTTATCATTAGGAAGCGGAACATAAGGAAAGGGAATACGGCATGGGAACAAAAGCGAGTGTTTTTCTGGGGTGTCTGTTTTTATTGTTTGTTCTTATATACTTCTTTCAAGTGCAAGATGATCGAGATGATAATGTGTTGCTGGATGCAATGTTTTGGCATACGGCTACGGTGGTGGATGTAGAGGCCTTTCTCAAAGGGGGAATGAATGTCAACGCTCGTGATGAGGATGGAGAAAGGTCTCTGCACGGAGCGGCAGCGTTTAACTAAATACCGGCGGTGGTGAAATTGCTACTGGACGATGGAGCAGTAGGGGCCCGTGATAAGAATGGATTTACGCCCCTGCATCATGCGGCGGCCAAAAGCGAAACACCGGCGGTGGTGGAATTACTACTGGACCATGGGGCCAATATAGAGGCCCGCAGTAAGGATGGCTTTACATCCCTGCACGGGGCTGCAACGATTAGCAAAACACCGACGGTGGCGGAAGTGTTACTGAACCGTGGTGCCGATGGAGCGGTTCAGGATAAACATGGAAAAACACCTTTTTTCTACGCCCAAGTTAATGAGGCTCTCAAAAACACTAAAACGTATCAGTGCTTGGAAGAGGCTCAATATTGATAAGATGCACCGTAAGGATGGGGCATGAGTAAAGAAGGCCAGTGTGGGATTTTATACTATCTTGATCTCTTGTCTTAATAGTGGCCTCTATTTTATCCCTTCACGAAGCGGTGCGGGCGCAACAGATGGACATGATCCGACGCATAAAGACGACTATCGTCAAACTCATCCGGTGATAGAACCCGCCCTACCAAAATAAGCGCCGTACGCGTTATCTTCGCCGCCCGCACCTGGGAGCGTATCGTATCTAACTGCCCCCACAAAATTTGTTGATCCGGCCATCCTACCCGATAGACAACCGCTACCGGACAATCCGCCCCATAATAAGGTGTTAACTCCCGCACAACTTTTTCAAGGGTGCGCACTGACAAATGAAGCGCCAGCGTCGCCCCGCTTTGCCCAAACACGGATAACGTCTCTCCGTTCGGCATAGGAGAAGCCTTCCCTTCAACCCTCGTTAAAATAACGCTCTGGCTGATACCGGGCAGTGTCAACTCCCGCCCCAACTCCGCCGCCGCCGCCGTGTACGCCGGAACCCCGGGCGTTACATCATAAGGAATATCCAACACTCTCAACCGGCGCATCTGCTCGCCAATTGCTCCATAAAGGGACGGATCTCCAGAATGAAGCCGCACAACATCATGACCGGCCTCGTGGGCCGTGACCATCTCTGCAATAATCTCATCCAACGTCAGGGAAGCCGTATCCACTACCCGCGCACCCTTAGGTGCCAGAGCCACAATGGCAGGCGGTACGAGAGAACCTGCATATAACAAAACCGATGCACCGGTTACCATATTCTGTCCCCGCACAGTTATAAGATCTACCGCTCCCGGTCCGGCTCCGATAAAATGCACCGTCATCCAAATCTACCCTGCCTTATCATGATGCCCCATGATACCCTCGTGGTGTGTAAACCCAGGGTTTATCGGAATCACGCCGTTCTACAAGACGGGTTTGGGAGGCTCCCACCAGTGCGACACTCACCATATTCAACATAGAAGCCTCGAGCATATCCAATCTCACAACATTATATTTTTCTCCTGTGCGGCCCAAATTATTTCCGATGACAACCGGTGTTTCAGGCGTGCGGTATTTTCTGAAAATATCCAGCGCATTTTCAAGAGGAGACAGCCGGGTTTTTGAAACCGGATTGTAAAGAGCCACGGCGAAGTCTGCCGAAGCTGCCGCTTCAAGACGGCGTTCAATAACCGGCCACGGTGTCAGCAGGTCAGACAGAGATATGACAACAAAATCATGGCCCAGTGGCGCTCCTGCCCGGGCCGCCGCCGCCTGAAACGCTGATATCCCAGGCATAATGTGCACGGCGCATTGCCTCCAGATAGACGAGGTGCCTGTTTGTTCCGCTCTGTCCAACTCTTCAAACACCAACGCCGCCATAGCATAAATGCCCGGGTCACCGGAGCACACAAGAGCGACCTGCCGCCCCGAAGCTGCCAAATCAAGGGCATGACGCACTCGTGCGACCTCTTCACCCAGTTCGTAGTGATGAAGGTTCTGGCTCTCTGAAAAAGACCCTGCCATATCAATGTATTTTCTGTATCCTACAATATCTTGCGCTTGCTGGAGAACCTCCTGTGCCTCCGGTGTGCGCCACGAAAGTGCTCCCGGCCCCAGACCAACAACAGACAAGACTCCGCGCTTGCGTCCTGCCAAGGGGGCAGCAGCATAATCTCCGACAAGAGGGTAAAGCCCACTGGCTACTGCACACGTTATTTGGCCCTTAACATTTTTCGGAGCCACTAAAACGGCTCCCTCTCCTACGGCGGCAAGAGCTGCGGCCTCTGAGACTCCATGACACCCCACCACGTCATATACGCTCTGCGAAGGGTTCAGCAATTGGGGTGTCAAGGCTTCGAGAGTTGGTGAATCAAAAAATCTCGTCTCTACATTAAACGCAGCAGCGGTTTCATGGACAGCCGCCTCATCAATCTTAACTTCAAGAGAGGCTATCACCGCCACAGACTCAGGCGCCAAATTATGCTCCGCTAATGTCTCGTGAGCTAATGCAATCATATCGGCCCCTGTAACTCCCCTCTCACATCCAACGCCTAAGGCTAAACATTGCTCATAATAAACAAGTTTATTCGGTGTACTGATTTCAACCTCATGAGTTACCCGTACCACATGACGGGCGGTTTCATGACGTGGCAAGGACGCGCCATCAAGCCATGGTGCCTTACCTTCTACGCGAATCGACTCTCCATTCAGCACATCGGCCATAAAGCAGGTAACCTTATCCGGTTGGGCCAGCACAAACCCCTTTGGGGGTGCATCAAAAGTAATCCCAAAACGAACATCACCGGCTGTGGTTAGAGTTGGTGCCACACCAAGACAATCACTGGCGGTCACCGCTAAGCGATTGCCTCCCCGATGCCCCCCCAATAGAGGAACCACCGCACTGCCATCTTCTGCAATTGCTAAAACCGGGGGCTCTTTATGCTTATTCTTCAGCACACCCGCTAAGCTGCGAATAAGAATACCCGTTGCACACAAACCAATAATCGGCCGCCCTCCTATAAAAAGTTTACGTATGTGAGAAGCAACATCGTCAAACAGATAATCTGCCTCGTGAACCCGGCTTCTCAATCCATGAACTTCTACACTGGTCCATGCCGTGCGCAACTTGCTGGCGCATTGCGCTCCGACGCCATTCAAAACCACAATAACCGGTGGTTTATCGCTCATGGTCACCTCTTCTCCCTGTGCCATACGCCGTGATGGTGGCGCACCAGCGCCATAGAGAAATATGGCGCTTCTTTTTCCGTAACCTCGGCCAAGGGGGCCAATCGCTCGTCAGCCATACCTACCCGTTCTGCATAAAAAGCGTTGTCCATAAGGCTCATCCGAGCCAAAAGAGTGCGCACTCTATCCAAATGACGACCCAGTTTGACAATGGCACAGGCCTCAACGCTCTCAATGCGGATGCGCAATGTTTCATCCTCCAGAGGAGCAGGGATAACGCTCAACACATCATTGCGTGAAACAAGAGCCATACCCAACGCTGCCGTACACGCCTGCACCGATGAAACCCCCGGCACAACTGTTACAGGATAGCGCTCTGCCATACGTTCGAACAAATACATAAATGAACCATAAAAAAACGGATCACCCTGACACAAAAATGCCACGTCCCGGCCATCATCAAGATGTGTACTGATGCGACGTTGAGCTTCATCATAAATATCTTGCACCGGAAATCTATCTGCAGAAATAGGCATGATCACGCTGATTTCTTCAAGCAGGTCAATGCCCTCCAGATGAGGACCGGCCAAACGTCGTACGAGGCTCTCGCCACCCTTCGGCGCAGGCCACGCCAAAACGGAAACCGAGCGCAACAAATGATACGCCTTCAACGTAATCAACTCCGGATCGCCTGGACCTATGCCCAACCCATAAAGTGTGCCTTTTAAGTTTCGACTCATGGGGTTAACATTTCACATATATTAGCTGGGTCACAGGCATCAAAGACCGCCAACCTTTAAGACTGCCAACAGGAACCATGCGTGCGACACTCAAACGAACGAGTTCTCCACCAAAAGATTTATGAAAATCCAAAAGCGATCTTTCTCCTTCCAACGTCACTACATTGGCTACCAACCGTCCGCCATAGGGCAAAAACTCCTGACATTGCTCCAGAACACCGGCCTCCTTGGCTCCGCCTCCAACAAAAATGGCGTCCGGTAAAAAATGGCGGCGTGCCTTAGTCAATGCCTCCGGTGCACGACCTTCCACAATGTTAAGTTCTGGCGTACCAAGGGCTTGTGCATTGCGCTCTATCAGTTCTCGACGTGCGTCCTGCGGCTCAAGAGCTACTGCATGATTGTGTGGAGAGCACCTCATCCATTCAATGGCTATCGACCCACAACCGGCACCAATATCCCATAACCGTGCTCCGGGAAAAGGCGCCAACGCTGCCAGCGTTGCCGCTCGCGTCTCGCGCTTAGTTAGCTGCCCGTCATGTACAAAGACGTCATCCGGCAACCCGGTAGTCATCGGCAACACCACCGCATCAGGACTACCCCGACACTCAATGGCTAAAAGGTTAAGGTCTGCACACTCGTTCAAATTAAACTCATTGACCTGAACACAACGAATACGTTCTTGAGCACCACCTAGATGTTCCAACACAGTCATCATGCTCTTCCCAAACCCTCGTGCACATAAAAGAGCCGCTACGTTGGCGGGAGTTGTCCCATTGGTACTCAGGATCAACAACCGCGCACGGGGATGAATATGAGTCTGTAACAAAGCCAAAGGCCGCCCATGAACACTAACAGCATTCACTTCTTGTAAGGGCCAGCCTAACCGAGCGGCGGCCAGCGAAAAAGACGACGGAGCCGGATAAATCCGTAAAGATTCAATACCAAACCGCCTAACAAGCACTACTCCAATTCCAAACAACATAGGATCACCACTTGCCAGCACACAGACCTGTTGTCCTTCAACATCAACAAGCGCTTCTATAAAAGCGTCTGACCCCCCGGCAGGCCAGACAAGGCGCTTGTGCGCACTCTCTCCGATCAGCGCTAAATGTCGCCGACCGCCTGCAATAATATCAGCACTATCCAGTGCACGATGGGCATCTTCTCCCAGACCCCTTATGCCATCATCGCCGATACCAACAAGACGAAGCCATGGCTCTTCTTTTTTATTTTCTGTCATGGCGCGGCGCGTTCTTCGTGAGTTACCCCAAGAGAAAGCGCAAGTCCATTGACCGCAGCAACCGCTAAACTACTTCCCCCACGCCGTCCTAAAAGCGTCAACCATGGAGTCTCCAGTGTCCCCTCCTGCGCCAACGCCTGTTTGGATTCCGCCGCTCCTACAAACCCCACAGGAAATGCGAGAATAACCGCTGGAGATGGTGCACCCTCACGCAACAGTTCTAATAGCCTAAAAAGAGCCGTTGGTGCATTACCGATAGCCACAATCGCACCTTCTAGATGGGGCTGCCACAAATCCACCGCCGCTGCCGAACGTGTTGTTCCGTTCTTTTTTGCTAAATCCGGCACGGTGGGGTCATCCAAAAAACAGAGTACATCTGTATGAGTAGGCAACATGCGCTTGGTGATCCCCGCCTCTACCATGGCGCAATCTGCTAAAATAGGGCGCCCGGCTCGTAAGGCGTCATGTCCCGCCTCTACAACCGCACCCTGCCATGCTAGGTCCGGCACAATGTCGGGCATGGCACAAGCATGAACTAATCGCTGTGCAATACTCCTCAAGGAAGGTGTCACGCTGGACCATTCGTAAGTCTTTTGAAGCCGCTCAAAAGAAAGCCGCATGATCGCCTCTGGGTCACGCAAATAAGACTCCATAAATGCCGACTCCGCTCAATCGTGCACAGGCTTAAGGCTCACTGGCCCTAAAGGATGGTCTTCATGAGGATAGGGATGGTGATGACCGCCCCCCTCTCCGTGATGGGTATGGGTGTGCCCATCCCCTACGCCAATACCTTCTACATGATGATGGTGGCTCATTTGCGCTAACCCCACTTGGTCTTCAAACCCAGGTATTTGTTCGCGATATTTACATAATTTGCAGTTCATCAGATTATCACCCGTCCGGATTTCCTCAATCCGGCGCACAAACGTATCAACCACCAAAGGATGGTCATTAAAATAACCCGCTCGCACGAACTCAATATCTTGATGAGAGGCGGCAACTTTATCTGTTAGGCCATAGACCCGTTTGACAAGAACACCCGTAAACAAAAACCACGGGAACACGACAATCCTTTTAAAACCAAGACGCACAGCCCGCAGCAATGCAGGCTCTACAAGGGGAAACGTTACACCGGAATAGGCAACCTCTCCCCAGCCAAACCCCATGCCTTCCCACAACATACGCATGACTTTGGCCATGTTAGCGTTAGCATCCGGGTCAGAGGCTCCACGCCCTACCACCACTAATAACGTATCATGACGAGAGATGTGAGCGCCGGCTCTCTCAATAGCATCAGTAATACGCCTCTCGGCAGCTTTCAGTAATGCCGGTTCAATACCCAACGCTCTCCCATAATGAATGGGCACGGTTTCATGTTGTGCCTGATAAGTATTGAGCACAGAGGGAATATCGTTTTTGGCATGACCGGCAGCAAACAACATGGCAGGTACTGCCAAAATCTCTCGTACATGCTGCGCCCGAAGAGCGTCTAATCCCTCGCTAATGATAGGGCGTGCAAACTCTAAGAATCCCCCTTCTATTTTGTGGCCCTCCAGACGCGCCTGCACGGAAGCTACCAACCCGTCAAACTCGCGGCACGCTTCAGGGTCACGGCTACCATGGCCGCATATCATAACGCCAATCTTATTCACTGTTGTTATCTGGCTCATTGTTCAATTTGGCTTTTCCTGTTGCACCCGCGCTTGACCCATCTGCAAGTCCCCCCCATTGTGTGTCCGATTATGTTTATGCAGGGTTTCATCACCGGTCAATCATACAGTCTATGGACGGTTTTGGCATTGGCCTTTATTTTGGATGCCGCCATAGGAGATCCCTCTTGGCTGTGGCAACGGGTGGCTCATCCGGTAGCGTTGGCCGGACGCCTGATAGAATGGCTGGAGCAGCGTTTAAACCGCTCACAACTACAGGTCTTACCCCATAGACTTCGCCTTTATGGGCTTATCACAACCCTTGTCGTTGTGGGGTTGGCGGCGAGTGGAGGCTTGCTGGTGGTGGCTGTGGCTTCTGCCTTGCCGCTCTTTACCGGACTGGTCCTTGAAGTGCTTGTTGCCAGCACCCTCATTGCCTTTCGGGGATTATTGAGCCATGTCGCGGCTGTTGCCCGTGGTCTTGATGAAGGGCTTGAGGCTGGCCGCATCACCATTGCTCATATTGCCGGACGTAACCCTGATACGCTAGATGCTCCGGGAGTGGCCAGAACAGCCGTTGAGTCTCTTGCGGAAAATCTTTCTGATAGTGTGATAGCCCCTTTGTTTTGGGCCGCCCTGTTTGGCTTGCCCGGGCTTGCCGCCTATAAAGCCCTCAACACATTGGACAGTATGATAGGTTACCCTACCTCACGTTATCAGGCGTTTGGTTTTGTTGCTGCCCGCCTTGATGATGGTGCTAATTGGATACCCGCCCGCTTGACGGCTCTTTGTTTGTGTCTTACAGCCTTCGTGACGCCCAAAGCTCGCGGAGGGGCGGCCTTCATGATGATGATGCGTGACGCACCTTATCATACATCTCCCAACGCCGGATGGCCGGAAGCCGCCCTTGCCGGAGCCCTAGGCTTTCGCCTTGCAGGTCCACGTCATTATTTTGATCACACAACAAATTCTCCATGGCTGGGCGATGGGCGCTCTACCATAGGGACGCAAGACATTCGTACCGCTCTTAGTTTATGCAGAACAGCTGGTTTTATCGCTGTCGGGTTTATTATTCTGGCTTTAGTGCTTGTCAGCAAAGTTTCTGTATAACCCTGCAATCTCCAAAATCCTATCTAGCGCCATGGTGTTTTCCAGATGGTCTGCCAAACTCTCAAGAGTATCTTCAATTTGTGTTTCATATCCCAGTTCTGATGAGGCTCCTGCGTTAAGCTTCTGGAGAAAATCCTGTCGAAAGCCATCCGCCCCAAATAGCCCGTGAAGATAACTACCCATAATACGACCGTCTTTCGACACGGCTCCATTCGCCGTAGCTCCCAGACGCAACAACGGATATTCAAGACCTGATCCTGTGGTGCGTCCGGCATGAATCTCATATCCTTCAACCTCCGCACCACCTGCAACCGCAACACCCTTCACTACACCTAAGACTTTATTACCCTCAAGAACTGTCTCAATGTCCAACAGCCCCAAACCGCTCATTTCGCCCGCCAACCCCTCAATACCATCAGGGTCACGAATGATACGGCCCAACATCTGATATCCCCCACACAACCCCAACACAAAACCACCCCGACGTATATGGGCGTGGAGATCAATATCCCACCCCTCGTTGCGCAAAAACGCCAAATCAGACATCACCGCCTTGCTTCCCGGTAAGACGATCAAGTCTGCATCTCCAGGCAGGGGCGTTCCCGAATGTACAAACCGCAACGTAATTTGTGGTTCCGCTTTGAGGGGGTCAAGGTCGTCAAAATTAGCAATATGAGGCAAGACCGGAACTGCAATCACACAACTACCCTGACCAACGGGATCTTCCCTATGGGTGGTAAGAGCCAGACTGTCTTCCGCCGGAAGGTGCACCGCCGCAGGAAAATGCGGCACTACCCCAAGACTCTCCAGTCCTGTGTTCTCCCGAATAAAATCCAACCCCTCATCAAATAAAGATACATCACCCCTAAAGCGGTTAATAACAAAACCCTTAATGGCCGTCCTATCTGACTCTGGCAACACGGACATAACACCAACTATGGCGGCAATCACGCCGCCTCTATCAATATCACCCACCAAAAGAGCCGGTGCGTTTACAGCAGAGGCAAACCCCATATTTGCAATATCATGATGGCGCAGATTAATCTCCGCCGCACTGCCGGCTCCCTCTATCAACACTAAATCTACGTGCGAACGAAGTTCTTCAAAACTCTCCAGCACTGTGTTCATCAACTGTGGTTTAAGGATTTGATATTCCTGCGCATCAGTTGTTGTGGTTACTGTTCCCCGTACTACCACTTGTGCGCCGTGGTTGTGTTGGGGCTTCAGTAATACCGGATTCATGTGAACGCTAGGGGGGATCTTACATGCTCGCGCTTGTAATGCTTGAGCGCGGCCAATTTCGCCGCCATCACGTGCTACTGCTGCGTTGTTGGACATATTCTGTGGCTTAAACGGGCTCACCCGCAACCCCTGACGGGTATACACCCGACACAAGCCTGCCATCAGTAGAGATTTGCCCACGTCAGAACCCGTCCCCACTAACATCATAGTAGCAGGCGGTTTTATCAAAACTCTATGCCTTTTTGGGCGCGGACGTTCTGTTCTCGAAACGGATGCTTAACAAGTGTCATCTCGGTTACTAAGTCCGCTGCCTCAATCAAAGTCGTTTTTGCGTTCCGGCCAGTCACCACTATATGTAAATCAGGGTGGCGGTTTTTTAATGTTTCCACCACGTCATCCAAAGGTAGCGTACCATAACGTAACACAATGTTAAGTTCATCTAGCACCAACATGTCATAACGCGGAGGCGAATGCCGGGCAGCGTCTATCATCTCGCATACAGTTGCCCATGCTGTTTGTGCTGCTTTAATATCCCGCGCTCTGTCTTGAGTGTCCCACGTAAATCCCTCCCCCATAGCGTAAATATCAACTTGGTCAGGAAAGCCCTCCAGCACCCTACGCTCGCCGGTTTGCCATTTGCCCTTGACGAATTGCACAACCCCAACCCTCATGCCATTCCCTATAGCCCGCAACACAAGACCAAAGGCGGCAGTAGATTTACCTTTTCCCTTGCCGGTATGAACAATCAGCAATCCTTTTTCGTTGGTTTTATAGGCCAGCATTTTTTCGCGGGCAGTTTTTCGTTTTCGGGATTTTTCATTGGCGCGTGCATAGTCCTGCACATCACTTTTATCTGAGGATGTCATTTAGTTTTATCTCTTCTGGAGTCACCGGACGCCAACACTTTAAGACGCTCATGGGCTGAATTAGACGCCGGACGCCACAATTCTCTCTCCAGAGCTTCACAAAAACGAGTTGCCATTTCCTGCAACGCCGCTGGATTGTTCGTACGTAAAAACTCTAGCACGTCATCGCTCTCTAAATAAGCCTCATAAACTAGATCGAAATGATAATCTGCCACCACCTGTGCAGTTGCTGCAAAAGCGAACAGGTAATCCACTGTCGCCGCCATTTCAAACGCACCCTTGTAGCCATGCTCCATAATACCGGTTATCCATTTGGAGTTGGTAGCGCGTGCCCGTACAACGCGTGCGATCTCATCATTCAGCGTACGGATAACCGGACGCTCCGGCCGGGAGTGGTCATTATGATAGAGCGTCGGTTGTGCGCCGGAAAAATGCCGAACAGATGCCGCTAGCCCTCCCTCAAACTGATAATAATCATCAGAGTCCAAAAGATCATGTTCACGATTATCTTGATTTTGAATAACGGCTTGGATCTTTGCAAGACGCTGTTCAAATAATCCATGCATCGCAATTCCTTCGGCACCAACTCCATAGGCATAACCGCCCCACGCAACATAAGCGCGGGCTAAATCTTTGTCATCCTGCCAACCTTTTTCATCAATCAGCGCTTGTAGCCCAGCCCCATAAGCACCTGGATGTGAGCCAAACACCCGGAAGCCTGCCCTATGGTGAGATTCAGTCTCTGACATCCCTTGAGCTATAAGACACACGCTTTCATCATGTACTTGTGATGCGAGGGAATTATCCTCCGGTGGTTCATCAAGAGCGGCTACGGCTCGTGCGGCTGAATCAAACAAATCTATCTGTGTTGGAAACGCATCCCGAAAAAACCCAGACACCCGCAACGTCACATCTACCCGTGGACGGGCTAGCAAAGACAGCGGCAATATCTCAAAACCAGCTACCCGTCCTGATACATCATCCCATCGGGGGCGCACGCCCATAAGTGCTAAGGCTTGCGCGATATCATCACCACCGGTGCGCATGTTAGCTGTCCCCCATGCTGAGATCGCCATAGCGCGAGGCCACTCTCCATGGCTTTGACGATAATGCTCCATCAACAATTCAGCTGACTCCCAACCTAGACGCCAAGCGGCTGCCGTTGGCAGAGAGCGGCTGTCTACAGAATAAAAATTACGTCCCGTAGGCAACACATCAAATCGTCCTCTGGTGGGTGCCCCGGACGGACCAGGCATCACAAACCGTCCCTCCAACGCTGCAAGCAACCCCTCTACCTCACACTCACCACATGTTTCAATGGCTGGAGCTACTACCTCTTCCATATGAGCCAAGACCTCTGTTGTTTTGCGCCACTCAAGAGGAACTGCCCTCTCACCCGAAACAAGCGCTAAGGCCAAAGCCTCTATACGCTCAACACTATCACCCTTATGCCGCCATGGCCCTTCTGCTATGGTTGCCAACACATCAGGGCGCGGTCCCTGCCACGGCTCACCTAGAACACAATCCAACGGATCAAACTTCTCAAGACCTAAATCATCCGCCAGTGCTCGATGAAGAGATGCATCTCCTCCGTGACCTTCCCCACGCGGAGTACGCAACAACGCCGTAATTAAATCATGCTTTCTCTCCCCTTTAGGGGCTACGCCAAATACATGGAGGCCACCACGTATCTGCATTTCTTTTAATTCACAGAGATAATTATCCAGACAAGCCAACGCATCAGAGCGACTCTCGGAAGTTTCCATGCCACAATCCCTATCCAACCCGATGCGTTGGCTTAGCCCTATAATTTCATTTTCCAAGAAGTCCAGACGGCGTGGATCAGCGCTGGCTGCGCCATAATATTCATCCACCAGCCGTTCCAGCTCAGCATAGGGCCCATACGACTCCGCTCGTGTCAAAGGTGGTGTTAAATGGTCAATAATCACCGCCTGAGCTCGACGCTTAGCCTGCGTACCTTCACCCGGATCATTCACAATAAACGGATAAATATGTGGCAAAGGGCCAAAGACAGCTTCCGGAAAGCATGCCTCCGACAAAGCTACCGCCTTACCAGGTAACCACTCCAGATTGCCATGCTTACCCATCTGAACCACTGCATCGCTCTTTTCTTTCTCACGCAACCATCCATAAAGTGCTACATACCCATGGGGTGGTGGTAGAGCCGGATCATGATAGCTGCTGACGGGATCAATGTTATACCCCCGAGCTGGTTGCACCGCGAGGGTTATAGCACCACAGCGCATCACTGCCAGAGCAAAAGCCTGTTGATCTTTAAGAAAGAAGGGATCCTTTTCTGGTGTGCCCCAGCGCGCAGTTAAAGATTCTTGTATAGCCTCCGGTAGACGTTTGAAAAACTTCTGATAGTCATCAAGAGAATACGTCTCACGAACAATACGCCCCTCAACTCCTGCATTGGTTGGCCCCTCAGCAAGAGCTGCCATAAGAGCTTCTCCGTCGGGGGGTATATCGGCTACGTCATACCCCACCTGCTTTAAGGCGTGGAGCACTTTTATGAGGGCGGCAGGGGTATCCAACCCCACTCCGTTGCCAAGCCGTCCATCACGGTTGGGATAGTTAGCCAGCATCAAAACAAGACGTCGTTTGTCAGCAGGCGTTTTGCGCAAGCGTACCCAACGGGCAGCAAGGGTAGCAATAAAACAGGCTCGCTCTTTATCGGTCTCATAATGAGAAAGAGTACATTGTGTCTTTTCATCATAATGAGACGGAGCCTTAAACGAAACAGCCCGTGTAATAAGCCGCCCGTCAACCTCCGGCAGGGCTACCGCCATGGCAATATCTCGGGGGGCTAGGCCTCGCACACCGTCTCTCCATGCCTGCTGCGTCTCTCCGGAAAACATTACCTGCAGCACAGGCACATCCAGCCCGTCAAAAGGTCCCAACTGTCGTTCTCCCTCTGGTAAAGAAACGGCAAAACCTGTTGTGTTCAAAATGATATCTGGATTATTTTTCTCCAATATGTGATGCACTATCTCTCCTGCCATTGGCTCTTTAAGGCTAACCGTAAAAACAGGTAAAGGATTCATACCACAAGATGTTAGAGACGTAACCAATGCTTCAATAGGTGCTAGTGTTTCGGCCTGAAGTAAGGCTCGGTAAAACACAATAGCAGCCACCGGTGCTCCCTCACGCCAGTGTTTTCTCACAGCATCCATATCAGGATGGCTTAGATCAAACCACCACAATCCGGCACGCAACAAAGGCAAGGGCTCCAGCCATGCATCGGAGCGCCCCAACAAGCTCGCGCAAAACCCAAGAAAAGATCGGGCGTTTTTCTCCCCCCCCTGAATGCAATACTGCCACAAACGATGCATCTCCTGTGGCGCAAGAGTAGAAAGCCTGCCAAGTTCGGGGTCGGGCTGTTCATCTCCCGGTAACAACGCAAGAGGAATCCCTCGTGCCCGACAGGTTTCTACCACCCGTTCTACACCATAAGGCCAATAGCGCACCCCTCCTAATAAACGCACCACCACAATCCGTGCTCGTGCTATAATGTTCTCTACATAAAGGTCGACGGAAAGATTGTGACTCAGCTGCATAATATTGGCCAAACGCAAGGTAAGACAATCCTCAGGCTGTCCCCTATGAGCGGCAGCTATACATGCCAGTTCTGTATCTGCTGATGAGAGAAAAATAATGTCAGCAGGTGTTTGCCCTAAATCCACCGCGCTTGCGCCATCATCAATAACGCCGTGTTGCGCCTGAAGCAAATGCATAAGGTTAAAACCGCTCTTTTAGCCTGCAAGGGCTACTGTGATGGCTTGCCGGTCAAGACCCGCCCTGCCGATAATTACAAGCTTAGAACATGGTGCATCATCCGGCCCCCAGGGTCGGCTATAATAATGATCCACCCGCTGCCCCACAGCCTGTATCATCAATCGCATCGGCTTGCCTGATACCGCCACAGCACCCTTAACCCGAAAAACATCATGATCTGCCAACACTCCCCTTAACCGCTTAACAATATCTTCCGGCGTAAGGCTCTCTTCATATATAACGGTAAAACTCTCAAAGTCATCATGTTCGTGCTCCTCCTCCCCATCATGGTGAGACGGACGAACTGATAAATCATCCTCCGCTCTCGCCTCAAGGCCCAAGATTATGTCTGCCGCTATCTGGCCATGGGCCGAGCACACCATCCTCACCCCCGAACGCATACCTGCTTGTGTGCGCATTATAACACTCTCTAACTGATCTTCATCTAGAAGATCTGTCTTGTTAAACACAACCATGTCAGCACAAGCCAGCTGATCATCAAATAACTCCTTCAGAGGTGTTTCATGATTAAGCATGGGGTCGGCACGTCGTTGAACTTCAACCGCCTTGTCATCGCAAGTAAAACGTCCCTCCTGAACGGCGGCAGCATCAACCAACGCAATGACACCATCTACCGTAGCCCGCGTGCGAACCTCTGGCCATGAAAACGCCTGCACTAAAGGTTTAGGTAACGCCAAACCTGACGTTTCAATAATAATATGAGCCGGAGCAGGTGAGCGCCCCAGAAGGTTCGTCATCGCCGGCATAAAATCATCCGCTACCGTACAACACAGACAGCCGTTAGCCAGTTCCAGAATATCCTCTTCACTGCAGGCTTCATCGGCGCACTCCCGAATAATCTCTCCATCAACCCCTAAATCACCAAACTCATTAATAATAAGGGCCAATCGTCTTCCTCCCGCCGTCTTGAGAAGGTGACGTATCAAACTTGTCTTTCCGGTCCCTAAAAATCCCGTTATAATCGTAACAGGGACCTTGCCCCTATACTCTGTCATAGGAATAATTCCTTCTATAGCATTTCATGAGATGTTGTTTTCAGATGAAGTGGTAATCCCGCTATCATCAAAACCACAGATTGAGCAATAGCAGCTATCTTTTGGGCCAAAACCCCTCCATGGTCACGAAAGGCCCGAGCCATAGCATTATCCGGCACAATGCCTAATCCCGTTTCATTAGAGACCAACACAACCGGAACATTAAGCCTTTGCACCTGTGCCACTAAAGCCGCACTCTCCTGAACTACATCTCGTTCAGCACCCATGATATTTGCCAACCACACTGTAAGGCAATCTACCAGAACCACTTCGCTTTCCGGGGTTAGACGGCCCAATGCTTGCGTTATCTCTAGAGGCTCTTCTATCATTTGCCATCCCTCACCCCGCCGTATTTTATGTTTCGTAATTCTCTCTGCCATCTCCTCATCCAGTGCCTCAGCCGTTGCAATATATGTTGGTCGGCCTGAGGCGCTCCGTACAAGATCCTCTGCATAGCGGCTTTTGCCCGAACGGGTACCACCAAGAACAAGAGTAACAGGAGGGAGCATAATACCCACTATAATCCTCCATCTGCGGTCTGCATAGCGCCATAGTCATAAGACCAACATTCATGAGACTCAACACTTACTGATAGTGTGATTTTCCTTGCCTCATACTCCAGACCGCATCATTATCGGCATGTTGATTTATCCCATACCCCTCTTCTCATGATACTTTTGCTCGTATGACAACTAATCCCGCACCCCAGATTAACAATCTCCTTAACGAGGAACAAAAGACGCGGGCGGCTCATTGGTTTCGCCAGTTACAAAAGCAATTATGTAAATGTCTGGAGGAGTTGGAGGATGAATGCCCCATCGGGAATGAACCGCCAGGGCGCTTTCACTACACTCCATGGCAGCGTGGCACAGATGATGAAGATGCGGGCGGTGGTCTTATGGGAGTCATGTCCGGCCGTCTTGTTGAGAAAGCCGGTATCCACAGCTCTACGGTTTATGGTACCCTCTCAGAAGAGTTCCGGGAGCGTATTCTTGGCACAGAGGCTAGTCCTGAGTTTTGGGCTAGCGGGGTTTCTGTCATTATTCATCCCCGCAACCCCCATGTGCCTGCCGTGCATCTGAACACTCGTCTAGTGGTGACGAACCGTACGTGGTTTGGAGGCGGTATGGATTTAACGCCCTTGCTTGATGATTACCGTCATGATGCACATCCTGACACCTGCGCCTTTCATAACACCCTCAAAAAAATATGTGATCGTCATGACACGTCTTATCCAAAGCTCAAACAAGCCTGTGATGATTATTTTTATCTACCCCATAGAGGAGAAGCCCGTGGCATGGGTGGCATTTTTTATGATTACATCAACAGTGGTGACTGGGAAGAAGATTTCGCCTTTAGCCGTGATATTGGGCTTGGCTTTTTGGAGGCATGGCCACCCATTGCCAGACAGCGTATGACACAGCCGTGGACAGAGGATGAGCGGGAGCAACAATTGATACGCCGAGGTCGCTATGTGGAATTCAATCTCCTTTATGATCGCGGCACGACTTTTGGCCTTAAAACAGGCGGAAATGTTTCCGCTATTCTTTCTTCCTTGCCGCCAGTCGTAAAATGGCCCTAAAAACGAATCTGCCAAACTCCTTCCACGGCACTCTGCAAAACACCCTGCATGCTATACGTGCCCGCCTCCATAGCGTCATGTTGGTGGTAGGCTTAGCTATGGCGGGTGGTATTACGTGGGCTGCTTCGTCAGCTTCGCAGCCTATGTGGGAGACTGAGCGCCGTGCGCGCTTTGTGGAGTTGGGAGCACTTCTAAATCCCACAGCAACAGAAGCCACTCGTCATGTCATGAATTGCATCTATAAGACGGCGCTTGATAATTTCGGGCCATTGGCCATAGAAGATTACATTCGCGTTGTTAACAAACATTACGACAATAAAAATATTTCAGAATATGAGCACCACTCAATTCAAATGTTTCGACCTCTTTTTATAGATTGCTCCAAAGAAGTAGCTCTCAACATAACAACGCCTAATAAACCGTCGCCTGCACAACGGCCTTAAGACGCTCAATGATAGAAAACATATCATCTGTAAAGTCGGCCTCAATCCACCACTCCTCTACTTCATCCATAACGCGACCCATCTCCGACCCCTCTGGCACACCTGCCTTGCGAACCATATCACCGGTCAGAGGAAATCGAGGCCGCTTCCAACTATCCGCCATGGCCAATAACGCTCGCCACTGAACAGAATTGGATGATTTTTCGTCAGAAGCCCAACCCAGCATCACCCGATCCTGAAAGCACCGCTCACCCATAACATAAAGACGACGACGCACCTCGCGCATAGATAAATAACAAACAAAATTTGCATCTTGCCCACGAATTCCTTCAAGAAGACAACTCTTCAGCCTGTCACGGTCGGCACGGGATAATTTCAATCGTCCGGCGACGGCCTCCACATTTTCTACGTCAGGGTCTAAAAGAGCAGCTAGCCGCAAGACAGCATCGCTCTTGAAGAGTTGGTGTTCTTCAATATCAACCAGTCGCTCATAGCGACCTAGATAAGTCGCCTCCGGTAATACAATACTCAGAATACCCGTCGCCGCCATAGTCCGCAACACCATAGGTCCACCAGAAGCCCCTAAAATCTTCAACAACTCCTCTCTAACCCGCCCAGCAGAGAGTTTCTCCAAACCTTGCTTCAGCGCCTGACAAGCCTCGAACCCCGCCCCATTGAGTTCACCTGCACCATAACGGGCATGAAAGCGGAAAAACCGCAAAATGCGCAAATAATCCTCCCTAATACGAGTTTCAGCCTCACCAATAAAACGCACGACCCCCGCTTTTAAATCAGAGCGACCCCCCAGAGGATCATAAACTACGCCATATCTATCTGCATAAAGTGCATTGAGAGTAAAATCACGACGGGACGCATCAACAACCCAATCATCGGTATAAGCCACTTCCGCATGACGACCGTCGGTCTTCACATCAACCCGTAACGTGGTAATTTCAAAACTAATTCCACTTACCGTAACGCCCGCTGTGCCATGACCTATGCCTTGAGTGCGCGGCGACAAGCCCGCCTTTCTCAATCGCTCAACAACAAGTTCCGGCTTTAAGCGTGTGGCAATATCCACATCCTTCACTGGAAGACCTAATAATGAATCCCGCACACACCCGCCCACAAAACGGGTATCATATTCCTCCTTTGATCCTCCCCCTGGCATGAGTGCAGTCATTACCTTTTGTGTTTCCGGTGATGTTATCCACGGGGACTTAGCTAATTCTCCTTGTTTTTTATTATTCACTATTATCACACCATTCTACTCAACCAAATACTCTACTCAATGCGACCTGGAATAATGAGACCATCTTCATAACGCGGTGGTACATAAACGCCGTCAGGAGAACCACCCTCAAAACTAGCAAGAGACAAAAAGCCTGCAATCACTAAAACCAACCCTATCGCTACAAGCAAGAAAACCACCCGCCCGCCAAATACATCCTTGCCCTGCTGACGCCCCCTCATACGTTGCAACCAAATATAACTCCCATAAAGAATAAACGGCAGGGAAAAAGCAATCACGTTCACCAAAATGATACGTATCATAGCGCAAAAACCCTCTCATAAAGATTGCGCAAGATACCGGCCGTAGCCCCCCATATATTATAATCTTCATAAGGGATAGCGTAAAAACAACGCCGCACTCCATTGCGCTCTACTTTATGATGTTGATGGTTTGATGGGTTCATCAAAAAAGACAACGGAACCTCGAAAACTTCATCCACTTCACCCGCATCAAGGCACAATGTAAACCCCGAGCGTACAAACCCTACAACCGGCGTAATAGAAAAACCACTGCCCACAGTATGCATATCCAGAAACCCAGCAACCTCAATGAAAGAGCGGTCAAGACCTATCTCCTCTTTTGTCTCTCTTAAGGCGGCATTGGTGGGAGTTTCTTCTATTCCATTTATTTTACCCCCGGGAAAAGCGATCTGACCAGAATGTTGGGGTAATGTTTCCGCCCGTCGAGTAAGAAGCACCACAGGGCCAGCAGGCCGCTCCACCACCGGAACTAAAACCGCCGCCGGTATTAGACCATCGTGGTCGGCTAGTGTCTCAGCGCCATAGCTAAGGCGGTTATCAATGTTATTTATAATTTTACTCTGGTAATTGCGCATAACACTATGAACACTCGGTATCGGATAACGTGTGCAATTCATCGGTCCCCATAAAAGGAAAAAACATACCCCCGCTCCATACGCCAAAATATGACTGCCCTTCAACCACCGCCCCACATCCCAGAGCTACTAAATCATAAAAAACAGAACGCCCGATAAGTGCCTCCAAACGCGCCCGCACCAGAACATAAGGAGATGGCTCTCCGGATTCACCATTTATGGTAACCCTTATGGGGTTGTCCAGTCCGGCCTCAACGGCATCACCCATGTTGGTTGTAAACCGCAGAGTTTGTGTTTCTCCTTCACCCTCCACAGAAAGTCCCACAGCTACAAAGGGGGCATCATCAACGGTGATACCAATTTTTTCTGCTGGTGTTACTAGATAATATCGGCCATCATCATCGTGCCGTAACACCGTAGAAAAGAGTCGCGCCAAGCGTTTGCGACCAATAGGTGTGCCCAGATAATACCATGTTCCATCACGGGCGATGCGCATATCAATATCACCACAAAAGTCAGGATTCCAAAGATGAACAGGTGGCAATGCGGATTTAGCCGCGCTTTTCGTTGAATCAAACCCTTTTAAAATATCATCTACCAAAGAATGCTCCATAATCAACGATCTCTTTCGGGAACCAGAACTCGTCCCCGCACTCCGTCAAATGCACCGGCCACAAGAGAGCATAACAATACCCGCGCTGGATCAACCGGTCCTGGAAACTCTATCTGCTTTGCCTCTTGAGGAACAAAGTCCACGCGAGCATAATAAGACGGATCCCCCACTAACAAGACTCTTTCATGTCCCAACGCTTTTGCTTGTCCTAATCCATGCCGCATCAGAAAAAGCCCCGCATTCCGCCCTCGATAGTCGGGTAAAACCACCAACGGTCCTAACAACAACGCTGGTGTATCTTCAATCCTCACTGGCCAAAACTGAATAGCTCCTATCGGTACGTCGCCATCCTTACAGGCAAGCAAACAAAGTTCCGCTACGGGCTGATTGTTTTCCCTTAGCCTATAAGCCGTTTGAGCAAAACGTCCGGGGCCAAACGTATGGTCTAGCAATCTATCAACCACGCCATCGTGGGTGGTGGTTTCTTGTGTGATGGTAATTTCGAGCATTCTTACGACCTTCTTACAACTTATAACCCACCTATGGCCTAGCACTTTTTTACTTCCAGCTTGCTCCTATAAAACCCTAAATTTATAGTACTTAGATTTATTATTAGAATTTTAAAAGAAAAATTCTCCCCCTACCATAAGCATTATTTTATACTATACTGTCTTAGTTGTATTGAAGTCTGAAGAAGGGCACTACAATGACTACAGAAAATATGCCTGTTCTCACGCCAGAAGGAGGATTATCTCGCTATCTTCAAGAGATACGCAAATTTCCCATGTTAGAGGCGCAAGAGGAATATATGCTAGGCAAGCGCTTTCGTGAGCACGATGATTTGAAGGCTGCACACAAGCTTGTAACGAGCCATTTGCGCTTGGTTGCGAAAATCGCTATGGGATACAGAGGTTACGGTTTGCCCATTGGTGAGGTTATTTCAGAGGGTAATGTTGGATTAATGAAGGCGGTTAAGCGGTTTGATCCGGATAAAGGATTTCGTCTGGCAACATACGCTATGTGGTGGATTAAAGCGTCTATTCAGGAATATGTGTTGCGGTCTTGGAGTCTTGTAAAACTAGGTACGACGGCAGCTCAGAAGAAATTATTTTTTAATCTGCGTCGCACTAAAGGACAAATAGAAGCTATGGAAGAGGGAGATTTGTTGCCGGAGCATGTAACAGAGATTGCTGATCGGCTGGGTGTTGGTGAGGAGGATGTTATCTCCATGAACCGTCGCTTGGGCGGTTCGGATAATTCTCTAAACGCGCGGATGAAAAATGAAATGGATGGTGAATGGCAGGATTGGCTTACCGACGATACGCCAGATCAGGAAGTTATGCTGTCTGACAGGGAAGAGTTTGCCCACCGTCAGGAAATGTTGACATCAGCCATGAAAAAGCTCAATGAGCGCGAAATGCGAATTCTAACCGAGAGGCGGTTGAAGGACCCTCCCGCTACGTTAGAAGAATTAGGCCAATATTATAATATCAGTCGGGAGCGTATCCGGCAGATAGAATTACGTGCCTTTGAGAAAGTGCGTCATGCCGTCCAAGAGGAGGCCATGCAAGAGGAGGTGCATATTTCTTCTTGATCATACCTTCTCATCCAACAAAAGGATCACGCACTAGAATTGTATCATCTCTATCTGGCCCCGTGGAAAGCATTGTCACCGGTGTTTTAATAAGCTCTTCTATGCACCGAACATATTTTATGGCATTAGCGGGTAGGTCGTTCCACGATTGCGCCCTGTTTGTGCTTTCCTCCCACCCATGCATGGTGCGATAAACTGGCTTAACCCGCGCTTGTTGCGCAGTTGCCGCAGGTAAATGGTCTATAGGTGTGCCGTCCAACATATAGCCCACGCATATTTTCAACTCTGGCAAACCATCCAGCACATCTAGTTTCGTCAACGCAATACCATCAATACCAGAAACTAAAACCGCCTGACGTACTAAAACTGCATCAAACCACCCACACCGTCGCTCCCGCCCTGTAACCGTACCAAATTCGTGACCTCGCTCTCCCAACGAGCGGCCCGTTTCATTATCTTGCTCGCTGGGAAATGGTCCCTCTCCAACGCGGGTAGTGTAAGCCTTGGTGATGCCCAAAACATGATCCAACGCACCCGGCGCAACTCCCGCCCCCAGTGCTGCTTGACCGGCTACCGTGTTAGAAGATGTCACATACGGATATGTGCCATGGTCAATATCTAGCATCGCCCCCTGTGCGCCTTCAAAAAGCAAACGCTTTCCAGCACGGCGCATATTGTCCAGTAACCGCCAAACCGGTGCAACAAACGGTAAAAGCCGTAAAGCCATATCCTCTAACTCGGCTTTAAGAGGCGCCATTTTAATCTCTGGCTCTCCTAAACCACAGCGCAGAGCGTTATGATGATGAAGCAAACGTGTAAGACGTTCATCCAACACCGCAGAATCGCTTAAATCCATAACCCGCAGAGCACGTCTGCCTACTTTATCCTCATATGCGGGGCCAATACCCCGACCCGTCGTACCAAGACGCAACCCCTTAAGACCACTTTCCCGCAGATGATCAAGGGTTTTATGAAATGGCAAAATCAACGTAGCGTTTTCAGCGATGCGCAAATTATCTGGAGAAATCTCTATGCCTTGGGCTCTCACCCGCTCTATTTCTTCCATCAACGCCCATGGATCAATAACAACCCCATTGCCTATAATGGATAATTTACCAGTTCGCACCACACCGGACGGCAACAAGGAGAGTTTATACGTAACCCCGTCAACTACCAACGTATGACCTGCATTGTGTCCCCCCTGAAACCGCACAACTCCATCAGCGCGAGAGCTGAGCCAGTCAACTACTTTACCCTTTCCTTCGTCACCCCATTGGGAGCCTACAACGACAACATTAACCATGACTCAAAATACAAGACGCTGTGCTTGAACCACGTGATCTAAGGCGCGTATTTTGTTTATGACATCGTCAGAGACCTCCCCATCTACCCCCACAAGGGTTGTAGCGTCCGCACCGACTGTCTCCCTCCCCAAAGCAAAAGTTGCAATATTAACTTCTGCCCCACCTAGTAATGCACCTAGAGCACCTATAAAACCCGGCCTATCACGATTGACGATATAGAGCATGTGAGAGATGAGTTCAGCTTCAAGATTTACCTCACCGATTTTAATAATGCGCGGCTTTCCATCAGAAAAAACTGTTCCTGCAACAGAGCGCGTCTGTCGTTCGGTACGCAAGCTCAACCGAATATAAGATTCGTAAACCCCGCGCTGTTCGCGGGTTACTTCTGTAATTTGTACCCCCCGTTCCTTAGCCACAGACGGTGCATTAATCATGTTAATATCTGCCAATAAGGGTCTCATTACACCAGCAATAGTAGCTGCTGTTAGCGCTTTAAGATTGAGTTCGGCGATTTGCCCTTCATACTCAATTGTGATTTCCTCAATACCGGATTCCGTTATTTGGCCAGCAAACGAGCCCAGCAGTTCCGCTACATTAATAAAAGGCTTCAGAAGCGGGGCCTCCTCTGCTGTAACAGATGGCGTGTTTAAGGCATTGGTCACAGCACCAGTGGTTAGATAATCCGCCATTTGAGCGGCAACTTGAAGGGCTACTTTCTCTTGTGCTTCTGTGGTAGATGCTCCCAGATGAGGCGTGCAGATAACCTGCTCCATACCAAACAAAGGATTGTTCGTCGCCGGTTCAGTGCTAAACACATCAAGAGCTGCGCCTGCTACATGACCAGATTCAATCGCAGCCTTAAGGTCTTCTTCAACAATCAGCCCTCCCCGTGCGCAATTTACAATGTAAATGCCCACTTTCATTTTTTCAACAGCAGCCGCATCAATAATATTGCGAGTGCGTTCAGTCAAAGGCGTGTGAAGTGTTACAATATCAACACTTGACAAGAGAGTATCTAGGTCAACCTTTTCTATGCCTAAATCACGGGCACGCTCCAGAGATAAAAAAGGATCATATGCCAACACTCTCATTTTCAAACCCAAAGCCCGTTCAGCAACAATCGCTCCAATGTTGCCGCATCCGACAATCCCTAATGTCTTGCCCGTCAGTTCCATACCCACAAAGCGGTTTTTTTCCCACTTTCCTGCATGGGTAGAACTATTCGCTTCAGGTATCTGACGTGCCAAAGAAAACATCATCGCAATAGCATGTTCTGCTGTTGTGATAGAATTACCAAACGGTGTGTTCATCACAATGATGCCCCGTCGGGTGGCTTCCGCTACATCTATATTATCAACACCTATACCCGCGCGCCCTATAACACGCAAACGCTTGGCGCACTCTAAAACTTTGGGAGTTACTCTGGTAGCAGAGCGCACCGCAAGACCATCATATTCGCCTATAATATCTACCATTTCTTCTTTTGACAGATTCGTTTTGATGTCAACCTCAACCCCGTGAGACACAAAAACACTACGTGCAGCATTACTTAAATTATCAGAAATTAAAACCTTCAACATAATACGCCTTACTATTTATACTTGTTTTATTTATTGTCGTATTACAAACGGGCTACTAAAACTTTTTTATAGGCCCAACTTATCCAAAGCAACACAGCCCTTACATCATCTGCTTGCACTGTGGCTCCTATCCAAAGGCGCAACCCTGGTGGGGCTTCCCGATAGCCGTCAATATCATAGGCTACATCCTCCCCTTCTAGAATCTCTGCCATTTCTTTGAGCAAAGCCCGTTGCTTTGTTTCTTCTAGCGCTGTAAAATTGATATCAACGATTTTTAAACACACAGACGTATTAGAGCCAATCGACAGATCATCATTTGAGAACGCAATCCATGGTGTCTCTGCAACCCATTCAGCAATAAGGGCGTAATTGGCATCAGCTCGCGCACATGTTGCCGCCACCCCGCCGATAGCCTCAACCCAGTGCAGTGCATCAAGATAATCCTCCACGCATAACATGGAGGGTGTATTTATAGTTTCACCACGAAACAAACCTTCAATGAGTTTGCCGTATTTTGCCATACGGAAAATCTTAGGCATAGGCCATGGCGGTGTGTAGGTCTCAAGGCGGGCTACCGCCTGTGGAGATAGAATCACCATACCGTGGGCGGCCTCTCCTCCTAAAACTTTCTGCCACGAAAAAGTAACGACATCCAGTTTGCGCCACGGAAGGTTTTGTGCAAAAACAGCTGATGTTGCATCGCAAATCACCAAACCTTCTCGGGTATCAGAAATCCAATCGCCATTTGGTACACGCACCCCTGAGGTGGTGCCATTCCATGTAAACACCACATCACGATTAAAATCTACCGCTGTTAAATCTGGCAACTCACCATATGGGGCTTTGAGAACTCGTACATCCTCGAGGCATAATTGAGAAGTAATATCGGACGCCCAGCTCGCCCCAAAAGACTCCCATACCAGTACATCCACACCCCGCACTCCTAACAACGACCACAGTGCCATCTCCACCGCACCGGTATCAGAAGCCGGCACAATTGCTATGCGATAGTCTTCAGGAACTTCAAGGAGATGTCGGGTTTTATCTATGGCGATAGCCAGTTTAGCTTTGCCCACACCAGAGCGGTGTGAGCGACCAAGACAGGCATCTTTCAATACAGTCACGTCCCACCCTGGCCTTTTAGCGCACGGCCCTGACGAAAAAAATGCAGAATAAGGGCGCTTATAAGGACGCTTAGGTATCGTTCGTTTATCAATAGTCATGTTTCTCTATCCTTCCAGATAGTCGCCCCTCGTTGGGGAGAGGTGTCCCGGTCCGCGTATAGGCGTTTTCTACAGACGTGTCAAACTTTAACCATTGAGCGACACAAGAGAACCTGTCATATAGTTCACACAATGACCGCCCAGTTTTACTCTCCCCCCCGCTAGATGACAATAAAGCGTGCCACCCCGCGCTGAAACCTGCCGAGCATTCAGATTATTTCGTCCAAGG